>JAPLBP010000020.1 GCA_026392695.1 Actinomycetota bacterium
CCTCGTGGAATTACTAAATCAACTTTTCCTCGGGCATGAAGAAGCGCTCGAACTGTGTCTCGATCCTCAGATGGGACGAGCTGAATTACATCGGGTGAGATCGAAGTTCGTGCCAGCGCATCGCGCATGACCTGGACTAACACCGAATTACTTGCGGCCGCACTCGATGAGCCGCGAAGAAGAGCTGCATTGCCCGACATCAGCAAAATAGCGGCGGCATCAACGGTGACGTTCGGGCGTGCCTCATAAACCATTCCAACGACTCCGAAAGGAACACTGACTTGGCGAAGATGTAGTCCGTTGGGCAACGTCGATTCTCGAAGAGTGTTGTGTAAAGGATCAGGAAGGTTTGCCACCTGGCGGACACCAGCTGCTATTCCAGCAATGCGATCAGGCGTCAACAGCAAGCGATCGAGTAGTTGAGAATTTAGCCCCTCTGCTTTGCCTCGCTCTACATCTTCGGAGTTGGCGCCTAAAATTCGCGGGCTTTGTAATTCCACTTCGTCTGCTATTGCCAGCAGGGCTGCCTCTCGTTCCAATCCAGAGGAGGTAGTTAGCGAACGGGCGGCCAATCGCGCGGTCGCGGCAAGGTTCGCGACGAGTGAATCAGCATCCATAATCGCAAGCCTATCGGGGCTTAGGATGAATACGTGCGCACATTATTTAGATTTACTCGTCGGCTACTCATTGGGCTTTTCGCTTTCTACATAGTTCTTTTCGGCGTCACCCGCGTCATTCATTATCCAGAGCCAATCGCGGCCATCCGCCTCGGCCTTGCTCCCGCCTCAAAGACGCCGACGCTGATGCCTTTCCACATCGTGAAAGCCTCAACTGCACCAGCCAAATGGGAAGTAAAAAGTGAGCCCATGCCAGCAACGGTTGAGTGGAATGGCGCGAGCATCAATTGGGCAACATTTCTTTCTAAAACATCAACGAACGCATTTCTCGTAATTCGCGACGGCGTGATCACCTACGAGTGGTACAACAAAGCGACCACTGCGAAATCTAAATTGCCTTCCTATTCAGTTGCTAAAACATTGACGTCCATCATGATTGGCCAACTTGTATCGGCTGGAAAGATTAGTGAGTCAGATACTTTCGTGAAGTTTTTTCCTCAGTGGAAAACCGGTGGAGATTTCGACAAAGTAACGATTAAGACGCTGCTTGACATGCAGGCCGGCGTGGCTGTCTCTGACAATTACCCCACTGGCCCATCCGGTTGGGGAGTCGGTATTGCACAAATGTATGCCACAACCGATCTCAATTTTTTCATGCAACACAATCGAAAGATGAGTTGGGCACCAGGAACCAATTCAGAATACAGAAGTGTTGATACTCAGATGTTGGGCTTTATCATCAAAAGAGTCACAGGCATGAGCGTTGTTGATTATTTTGGCAAGAACGTGTGGCAGCCAATTGGTGCGGCAGATAGCGCTTACTGGAATGTCGATCATGTGGGTGGCCTTGAGAAGACGTTCTGCTGTTTCAATGCAACCGCAAGAGACTATGCGCGCGTCGGCCAACTCATTCTCAATGACAATGGAAACGTGATTAGTGCAGACTGGCTAAAGCGTTTAACAACTCCGGTCACGACCCTTGATCATGATTGGGGCTATGGAGCTCAGGCATGGCATCCATTCAACGGAGTGACAATGCTCTTAGGTTTGCATGGGCAATACGTTTTAGTTTACCCAGCGACCAATACGGTAATTGTTAAACTCAGCGATGAACCAACCGATAGCGGAAATGACGAAGTCTTAACGGTCAATGTTTTGCAGAGTTTGGTCTCGGCAAAACTTTAAATATTCATTCCACTCAAACCGACCAATATAAACGCGCAGAAAAAGACTTCAAACCTTCGCCAAAACTTCGACATGGCCACTCCTCAAAGCAACCGATAGGTGTTTTTCCATTTTATGGAATGTGGCGAATTGATTGAAGAGAAAATGCGAGTGCTAGCCCGAATTGAAAATTTAGAGGATTACGAGATCGTCCCGATGAATGAGCTCTCGCTCGTACTCTGGGCCAAGCACCTTTGCCAATTCTTTCGTCGAACGTCCAAGCATTTGTGGAATTTCGGAAGAATCAAATGCCACCAACCCCCGAGCGAAAACCTTCCCGTCCACGCCGGCTACTTCAACTGCATCCCCAGCGCTAAATTCGCCTTCCACTTTTGTAACACCAGCAGGAAGGAGGGAGACGCTTCGCTCTACAAGAGCCGTTACTGCTCCTGCATCCACAATTAAGCGACCATGGGGAGTGGAAGCGTGAGCCAACCACAAGAGTCGCGAATTCGTTTTGGAAGGTCGGGCCTCGAAATAGGTTCCGACATCTTCACCAGTCAATGCGGATCCCGCCTTATCTAAACTCGTCAACAACATAGGGATACCGGCGCCCGTAGAAATTCGAGCGGCCTCAATTTTTGTAACCATTCCCCCACTGCCGACTCCCGCGCTACCCGCCCCGCCGAGGGTCGATTCATTCACTTCGCTAACCGAGGCAACGTTGCTAATGCGTTTGGCTTGAGGATTCTTTGGTGGCGCATCGTAAAGAGCGTCAATGTCAGAAACGAGTACAAGTAGATCGGCACCAATTAAGAGTGAGACAAGGGCAGCGAGTCGATCATTGTCACCAAATCTGATTTCTTGGGTGCCTACCGTGTCATTTTCATTAATGATTGGAACAACGCCCAATGCGAGTAAGCGGTAAAGGGTTCGTTGGGCATTTTGATAATGCGAGCGATGAATAACATCCTGAGTCGTCAGAAGGATTTGAGAGGCGGTGATTTCATAGCGAGCGAAGCTCTCTGTGTATCTATGCATCAACAAGCCTTGTCCCACGGCAGCAGCCGCTTGTTGTGTTGCTAGATCCTGTGGTCGAATTTTCAACCCTAAGGGCGCCAGACCTGCGGCGATAGCACCCGATGAAACAACCGTTACTTCCGCCCCACGAGCGCGGGCTGCTGCCACGACGTCGACCAAGCGATCGACCGCATCTGGATCAAGTTCTGCACCGGCGCTACCAGTGAGGGAAGAGGAGCCAATCTTGATAACAATCTTTTTGGCCGTCGAAATATGGCTACGCATCTGCTTCATCTGATTCAATCTGCGGAGTTATCTCTGGTGTATGCGGATCTGCAACTTTGTACTCCCATTGGCGAGCAACTTCATCATCACTCAAAACATCATGCGGTCTTTCATACCCTCGCCATAGAGAATCAAATCGCGTGTCATCTCCACGCGCTCCTAGTAATTCAGCACCGGCTTCAATTGTTGGCTCCCAGTCGAATACAACTGCGTCGGGGCCTTCACCCACGCGAACTTCACTTCCAGAGATTGCACCCTTACGGAAAAGTTCGCGCTCCACTCCCAGTTGCGCCATGCGGTCTGCGAGATAGCCAATGGCCTCTGCATTTTTAAAGTTTGTTTGCAGAACCCAGCGGACAATTTTTGGACCTAAGACAGTAAATGAACCATCGGCGTTGGCTTTAACGCTAAACCCTGAATCATCAACTGCTGGTGGGCGAAGAACGATACGAGTGCGCTCTTCCACTGCCATGGCAGCTCGTGACTTCTGAATTAATCGTGCCATTGCGTAAGTGAGCTCTGTAAGTCAGCGGAAACGGGGTAGACCTCATACCCGCGATCTCGAAGTGATTGAGCAACCATGTCAGCCATCGCTTCTCCATCAGGCAAATCAATCTTATTGAGTGCGATTATTCGAGGACGATCGTCAAGTCCGCCATACTCTGAAAGTTCGTGTTCGATAATCTCAAGATCGTGGACCGGATCGCGATCTGTTTCGCGTGTTCCGCAATCCAGAACATGCACAAGAGCCACGCAACGCTCTACATGGCGCAAGAATTCAAGACCTAAACCTTTTCCTTGACTTGCACCTGGAATGAGCCCAGGAACGTCAGCAACCGTGAACCGCGTTTCCCCCGCTTGTACAACTCCGAGGTTTGGAACAAGTGTGGTGAATGGATAGTCCGCAATTTTTGGTCGCGCCGCGGAAATCGCAGCAATAAGCGAAGACTTTCCAGCGCTGGGATATCCAACTAGCGCGATATCGGCAACGCTCTTGAGTTCAAGAATTAAAGTGCGATCTTCACCAGGTTCACCGAGAAGAGCGAATCCAGGGGCGCGACGTTTGGCCGACGAGAGAGCTAAGTTTCCGAGACCTCCGCGACCACCTTGTGCCGCCACAAAAATAGTTCCGTTGCCGACCAGATCCGCAATCTGAGTTCCATCTGCATCCATGACAACAGTTCCATTTGGAACTTTAAGAACGATGTCCTCACCCGATGGTCCATCTTTTCGATCACCATATCCTGCGCGACCTGAAACTGCTTTTCGATGAGGCGAGTGGTGAAAATCTAGAAGAGTTGTGACGTTGGGGTCGACGAGCAGAATGACATCGCCGCCGCGACCACCGTTACCACCATCTGGTCCACCCAAAGGTTTGAATTTCTCGCGCTTTACTGAAACGCAACCATCTCCACCTTTACCGGCAGAGGCAAAGAGAGTCACTCGATCAACGAACGTTGTCATATGTGCCTCCCTCGTATCACCAACACTTTATGTGTTTAGAAAAACCTTGAAAAAATAAAAGAGCGGGTCCGAATTCACGGCCCGCTCATTTATGAGTACCGAGAACTAGGCGACGGGGACCACATTCACAACGCGACGACCACGAGCACGACCGAATTCAACGGCCCCAGCTGCGAGTGCGAAGAGAGTGTCATCCTTGCCACGACCTACATTTGCTCCTGGGTGGAAGTGGGTGCCACGTTGACGGACGAGGATCTCGCCGTTCTTGACCACCTGTCCGCCGAAGCGCTTAATTCCGAGATATTGCGCATTTGAATCGCGACCATTGCGCGTTGACGAGACTCCCTTTTTGCTTGCCATCTCTCAACTCCTTAGTTCGTGCCGTTAATGGCGGTGATTAAAACGCGGGTGTTCTGTGAACGGAAACCTTGACGACGGCGATAGCCCGTCTTGTTCTTGTAACGAAGGATGTGAATCTTTGGACCCTTAGTTTCATCGATGACCTCAGCGGTGACCTTGATGCCAGAAAGAACCTTTGGGTCAGTGGTGACCTTGGTGCCATCGACAAGAAGGATTGCTGGGAAAGTTACGGTTGAGCCTGCTGCGCTGCCAAGTCGATCGACGGTGAGCGTATCTCCGACGGCGACCTTCTCTTGGCGGCCACCAGCCTTCACAATTGCGTACACGTTTCGACTCCAGTTCGTTGTTCTTACTTTTGAAATAAATCCATATTGAAGCGCAATGGCCTTGAAAAAGACCACTAAGCAAGGGCTAAGGGTACGGAGAATTGACCCCTGAGGTCAAACTGAGGCAATTTTGCCCATAATTAGGCTCCGGGCGTGACAACCCCCGTGCTCACTGCCCGACGTCGCCGACGACCTTGGACCTCGACCACCTTTGGTGCAATAGTGATTGGCTCCTGAACGGGCTCTTCAACCCCTTCAGAGGTCGGCTCTGACTCAACAGTTTCAGCAAGAGTCTCCTCGCCCTGCGCCACTCCTGAAGCAATCGCAATTTCTTCAAATGGCATAGATGGCTTGGCTTTCACTGGATCTGTATGAATATGAATACCACGTCCACCACAACTGTCACACGTTGTCGAAAATGCCTCGATAAGACCTTGTCCGACTCGTTTGCGTGTCATCTGGACCAGCCCGAGTGAAGTTACTTCTGCAACTTGATGTTTGGTTCGATCACGACCAAGACATTCCACTAATCGTCGCAGAACTTGTTCGCGGTTGGATTCAAGAATCATGTCAATAAAGTCAATAACAATGATTCCTCCCAAGTCACGAAGACGAAGTTGTCGAGCGATCTCTTCTGCAGCTTCCAAGTTATTCTTGGTCACAGTCTCTTCGAGGTTGCCACCTTTTCCAATGAACTTTCCGGTGTTAACGTCGATCACGATCATGGCTTCCGTACGATCAATGACAAGAGAGCCACCTGAAGGAAGATAAACCTTGCGATCAAAAGCTTTCGACAATTGTTCGTCTACTCGGAAATCCGTGAAGAGATCGCCGGGACCAGTCCACTTCTCAATTTTCGAAGTGAGTTCTGGGGCGATGAAACCAAGGTAGCTATTGATTTCATCCCAAGCATCGTTGCCTTGAATAGTAAGTTTGCGAAAATCTTCATTGAAAATATCGCGAATTACACGTACCGCAAGATCAGGCTCAGAGTAAAGAAGTGATGGCGCATGGAAATTAGGATTCTCTGACTTTGCAACAATGTCATCCCATTGAGTTTTCAATCGCGCAACATCGCCTTCGATTTCAACATCACTGGCACCTTCGGCTGCCGTACGCACTATAACGCCAGCCTCTTCTGGAACAAGTGCCTTCAGAATCGTCTTCAAACGAGCACGCTCTGGCTCTGGAAGTCTGCGGCTGATGCCACTCATTCCGCCACCAGGGACATAGACTAAATAGCGCCCTGGCAAGCTAATCTGACTTGTAAGGCGTGCGCCTTTTTGCCCGATTGGATCCTTCGTAACCTGGACCAAGACTGGTTGACCAGTCTTCAAAACCATTTCGATCTTGCGGGGCTGTGATTCAGAAATTCCTGCGGCATCCCAATTAACTTCAGCGGCATAAAGAACGGCGTTGCGGCCTTTTCCAATATCGACGAATGCGGCCTCCATGCTTGGAAGCACATTCTGTACACGACCGAGATAAACGTTTCCTACGTAAGAAATATTGCTATGACGATTGACGTAATGCTCGACCATAACTTTGTCTTCAATAACTGCAATCTGAGTTCTGTCGCCAATTTGTCGAACTAACATTTCACGATCGACATTTTCTCGACGCGCTAAGAATTCACCTTCAGTAATAATCGTTCCGCGTTTGCGATATGGCTCGCGATATTCATTGCGTGGCTCACGACCACGACGAGGAGCGCGTGCTGTTTCTCTGCGAGCTGGTCGCTCACGCGGTTCGCGTGCTTCTTTAGGTTCTCTTGCTTCGCGCACCTTAACGACGGTGATCACACCATCTTCTTCGATGGTCTCCCCTGGAGTTACGCCATCTGCACTCGATCGACGACGACGACGACGATGAGTTGCAGATTTAGACGCATCTTCATCGGAGCCTTCCTCGCCCTCAACCTTTGTAACTTCTAAGCCTTCATCTCCAGCGGCGCCCGTGCGACGACGTCCGCGGCCGCCACGTCTGCGACGTCGACCTCGACTTTCATCCCCGGTTGCGGAATCTGCGATCGCCGCCTCTTGGGTGGTAGGAACGGCCTTCTTGCGTGACTGGGCTGATTTCTTGACCGGAATCTCCGCTTTTGATTCTGCAACCACGGCTGCTACAGAGCGCGGCGCTCTAGGCGCCTTTGCCTCAGTTGGAGCTGCTTGAAACATCGGGACTGGAATGGCAGGGGCGCTTTTGCGCGTGGTTTTCTTAGGCTCAGGCGCTTCAGCGCTCTGGACGGTCTCAGGGGCGCGCTCTGGCTCGGCTTGGATTTACGTGAAGCAAACCTAAAATCGAGCAAATACTGTGGTGTCCGCGCTGGCGGTTACCGCGAAAGTTTCGCGAGCCGCGCTGGACGTTGGGGTAAGTATGGCAGAAGTACCGCTCAATGCCCAACGCAAGGCCCAACGCAACGCCGATTAGCCCCTCTGGCGCGCATAAATGTTCTGTATGAGCCCGATTCCAATGAGATTTGCGAACATACTCGAGCCGCCGTATGAAATGAAGGGCAATGGGACGCCTGTCATTGGCATTAGCCCCATTGTCATTCCAATATTTTCAAAAGCTTGAAAGGCAAACCACGCAATCACACCTGTACACACCAATCGACCAAATAGATCTTGCGATCTTCGCGCTATTCGAAAACCTCGAATCAAAACTATTGTGAAGAGAATCAATATCAGTGAGCTTCCAACAAAACCTGTTTCCTCACCTGCAACAGTAAAAATAAAGTCGGTCTGCTGCTCCGGAACAAAGCGACCATTCGTCTGCGGACCGCTAAACAATCCTTTGCCAGTAACTCCACCTGAGCCAACCGTAATTCTGGATTGTCTTAATTGATAACCGCTTTGTTGGGGGTCTGCCGACGGATTCACAAAAGATTGTAAGCGCTTAACTTGATACTCACTAAGAACTCCAAGTTTTGCTGCGGAGTAACCACCTAAAACTGCGAGAAGAAGTAAACCAGCAACCCATCGTGATGGCGCCCCCGATACAGCGATGATGGTTACAACGGATGCGCTAATGATGAAGACCGTACCCATATCTGGTTGCAACAAAATCAGAAGAATCGGAAGTGCGGCAATTGCCAATGCCCGCAAAACATCTAAATGTGTTGGAGCACTTCGATCTTTAATTCTCTCCGATAAGACCATCGACAATCCGATAATAATCGAGATCTTTGCTAACTCGGCAGGTTGGATTTGAAAACCACCGGGTAAAGAAATCCATGCTCGAGCACCGTTTACAGTACTACCTACACCTGGAATCAACACTGCAATGAGCCCGAGTACACCCGCTCCCCACAGTATTGGCGTGTAAGCCCTTAGCAATCGATAATCAATAATAGTTGCACTAAATGCCAGGCCGATGCCAATCACGATATTAATGACATGACGTTTCAAGTAATACTGCGGATCCAATCCTTGGCTGGCATACCAAGAGCGAGTCGCTGCATACACAAGAAGAGTTCCCATGATGAGAAGTCCGAGCACCGCCACGGATAAGACTGGATCAAAACCCTTCATTGCAGATCGGCGCCGAAATCGCTTTCTTGAATTCAGGTTATTGCTCATTGAGAAACCTTCAAGGTGGGTGAAATCCTAGGTAGCGCGGTGGGTGGACCTTTTGGAAACAACGGCGTCGCGCCGACCAATGATGAAGCGTGCACTCCAAATAGCGTTTCATAGATCTTGCGGACGCCAACGGCACTCACATCTGCTCCGAATCCACCCTGACTAACCATCATAACTGCGGCGTATCGAGGATTCTCGCTAGGACCAAAAGAAGCAAACCACGATGTGTTCGCTTTCTTTGTGCCATCTGAATTGAGTCCGAAAACTTCGGCAGTTCCAGTTTTGCCACTAATTGAAACTGGAAATCCTGCGAAAGCTCCGGCAGCAGTGCCTGTTAACACCACTTGACGCAACGCGCCTTGAAGAAACTCAAGCGTTGACTTCGTCGCTGGTAGCTTGCCGATAACTGAGGGAT
>JAPLBP010000142.1 GCA_026392695.1 Actinomycetota bacterium
GAAGAATGTCAATGTATACTCAAGCCATGGCACAAGCGATTTCGGTAACTAAATCCCCTAAGGCCAAAGAAACCTTGGTCGAGCAATTTCGTGCGTTAGGCGATTCCACACGCTTATGGCTGATGTTTGCTGTTGCAAATAGCGAAAATGCCGAAGCGTGCGCCTGCGACTTAACACCAGAAACTGGACTTGCCCAAAGCACCATAAGCCACCATCTGAAATTGCTTGTTGAAGCCGGACTTCTCAGTAGAACACAAAGAGGTAAGTGGGCGTTCTATGCGCTCACAGCAGACGCAAAGAGACTTCTAAAATAAATTATCTTTGAAATAGAACCGAGTTTGATCTCGGAGTAAGTCGGATATTTGGCATTTCCGGGGCGGGGATTCGTCCGTCCAATTGATCTTTAAAGTTCGCAAACCGCTGCGAGCCACTCTCCCATGCGTTGCGCATCTCAACAATTTCATCATGGCTTCTGCCGATGAAATTCCACCACATCACTATTGGCTCTTCGAAACGTAGGCCTCCGAGCAACATTATTCGTGAATTTTTTGAGGCAGAAATAGAAACGACTTCTGATCCTGGAGGTATGTAATGCAAGTTTCCCTCAGCTACTAGTTCTCCATTAATTTCAACAGAACCTGAATCAATGAGGAATCCGTATTCGAAATCTTTATTTAAGGACAGTTCCACTTTGCTTTTATCTCTAAATAAAAGCTCAGCGCCGACGAGCGGAGTAAATGTCTTTGCACTTGATTCATGTCCGAGCAACTCGCCCATAATTAAGCGAACAGTCATCGAGTCAAGATCAAAGGTCGGCAAGTCTGAATGATGGGCGAAGGCCGGGGCGATGTTTCTATCTTTCTCTGGCAAGACCACCCAGAGTTGAACACCGTGTAGTTGAATATCTTTGTTCACTGAAAGTTCAGAGTGCGCAATTCCCAATCCGGACGTCATCAGATTCAATTCGCCCGGCTTGATAATCTGAATAGTTCCCAAAGAATCTCGATGCTGAATCTCTCCCGAAAAAAGCCACGAGACCGTCTGCAATCCAGTGTGTGGGTGCGCCGCCACACTCATTGCATTTGCTTGATCCGTAGGTCCGTAATGATCGACAAAACACCAAGCACCAATGGTGCGAATACTTCGATGCGGAAGTGTGCGTCGGATGGAAATACCCGATCGCGGAGTGAGTTTCACCAATCGCGGTGAGAGAGTTAATTCGGAAAGACCCATAGGGTCTAGCCAACAAGAAGAGTGATTGGGACTGCGCTTAGCGCTTTGCTAACAGGGCAATTCTGTTTCGCCAATTCTGCCGCTGCCGCAAATCCACCTGCATCAAGTCCAGGAACATCACCACTTACAAATAGGCGAATTTCGGTAATCCCGACTCCTGGTTGAAAATCTGCTTCTGCTGCGGTGCGCAATTGAGTCGGCGGTGTTCCAGCTTTGGCTAACGCATTTGAAAAAGCCATCGCGAAGCATGTTGCGTGTGCAGCAGCGAGAAGTTCCTCAGGACTGGTCTTGCCATTCGACTCTTCACTTCGTGCAGCCCATGTGACTGGGAAAGTTCCAATGTCGGATGAATCCAGGTGTACCTCTCCGCTTCCTGTGAGAAGAGGTCCGTTCCATACTGTCGATGCGCGTCGCGTTGTGGCCATTTTTCCTCCTAAAAGAATGAGGCGCTCAATCTAATAGGAATAGTTCCAGTTGTCGTGACAACACAGGGAGTCCGCTTGCTACCCTAGATAAATGAGCCTGCCAAGATTGAGCGCTGCCGGAGTCGGGTTCGGACTTGTCGTCCTCTATGCCGCAGGCTCGGGATTTTGGGTATCTACCGCAGACAGCTGGTATCGCTCTCTCAACGCTCCAACGTGGCAGCCGCCGGACTGGGTCTTTGGGGTCATCTGGCCATACAACTTTATCGTTCTTGGAATTTCAGCCGTGATTGTTAGCCAAAGGTTGTCCACTCGAGCAACGGTCGTTTGGCTCACAATTTTTGCTGTCAGCATTATTTGTGCACTCACGTGGGCTTATGAGTTTTACAAGCCTCACAATCTGATGGCCGCCACAATTGCATTGGCTCTTGCCGCAATCACAACAATTCCACTTCTCTATGTGACATATAGAGCATCTTGGCCAATCTTCGTCGCTCTCATCCCGTATCAACTCTGGCTCATCACTGCGGCGTTCTTAAGTTGTGGATACCAGAAAAGGAATTAGTTCAACTTGTCACAGGAAGAGAAATAAGTCCACGCAGTGCAATATCTTTTCGCCACAATAATTCCGATGGACTGCGAGCCAACGCAAGATTGGGTTTAAGTTCTAACAAGACTTTGAGAATTTCTTGTCCTTCGACTCGGGCTAAAGGTGCGCCTAGACATACATGCACTCCTTTACCAAAAGCGATGTGACGCCTGGAGTCACGATATATATCAAAGCGATCTGGATCTTCGAAGACTTCAGGATCGCGATTTGCGGAAGTAAGCATCGGGAGAACAAGGCTTCCGGCTGGAATCGACACCTCATTGATCACCACATCCTCTCTCGCAATTCTCCAGGAGCGCGGAACCGATCCATCGAAGCGAGCCATCTCGTCGACCACTCCCGCGATCACTTCTGGCTTACCTTGAATTGAATTCCAAAGAGATCCGTTGCTCAAGAGTGCAAGAAAACCATTTCCTAGTAAATGAGTAGTCGTCTCATGTCCTGCAACGAAAAGTGTCACCACGGTAGAAACCAGTTCCGATTCTGTCAGCGAATCTCCATCTGCTTCTGCCAAGACAAGACCAGCGAGAACATCAGAGTTCGGGTCTAGATCTGGATTCGCACGACGCTGGGCAACCAATCTCAACACAAATTCGCGAATCTCCTCCAACATTTTCTCGGCATAAAGCGCTTTCTCTGGATCAATTCGACCGCCTCTTTCGTACAAGCCATTGATTGCACCGGCCCACCGAATGAGATCAGGAATATCCGTTTCTGATGATCCCAGCATTTTGCCCACCACAAGTGCTGGGATTGGGACAAGGAGATCTTCGATGAGATCGAATTCGCGTGGCAAAGTACTGACGCGATCACGGACCACAAAATTTACGTAGTCTCGCGAATTTTCGATCATCTTGGGAGTAAATGCGCGAGCCAAAAGTCCACGAAGCCGCTTGTGCTCTGGGGCATCCGTGTGCGCCAAACCCGTTGCAAAATGCGATTCAAGAAGATGGAGCTGAGCTCTAATCTCAGGCGGTAATTGATTGATCAAATAAATAACGCGACCGGCACTTGAAAAAGTTTCGGCTCGCCTCAAAACCGAATCCACGTCTTCGTATTTCAATAACACCCATCCGGCCAATGAGTCACTATAAAAAACCGGTAAAATTTTACGAAGTTGGGCAAAGAGTGGATGTGGATTCGAGAAATAAGTCCCATCCTTCAATGCTTGCGCTAGGAGGTCCTCAGCTTGCATGGAGTAACAATAATATTTTAGGTCTTCAATGAATAGCCCTACCATCGTCGAACAAAGGCGGAATACACTCTGCATGCTATGGATACGTTTCCACGATGGGCAGATCCTTTTGTGAGCGCACTCGCACAAAATAGAGTTCTCACGACCGCGCTACTTGCATTCGCCGCCGGAGATGCGTTCGGTGTCTACTATGAATTCCTTCCACGCGGTAACAAAACGATCCCTCAGGATTTGAAAGAAAAGGAAGGTTGGCCTTTTGGCGGAGTAAGTGATGACACTTTGCTCACGCTTCTAACAATCCAGGGGCTTCACGCCAGTACACCCGCACATGGAGCAGAGAAATTCTTAACGCTGCTCCGCGAAAATATTTCTCAATTACGAGGTCTGGGACCTACAACGCGCACGGCTCTAGGTCTTCCGGTTCGAGCAGATGAACGCGGAGAAATTGGTAACACTAATGGGGCGATTATGCGGACTGCGCTCCTAGGACTGTACTTCGAGGTCGACAGCGCTACTCAGCGAAGAGAATGGGTAGAGAGCCTCGTAAGAGCAACGCATAATTCACAAGGTGCAGTGGCTTGCGCTCATATATCCTCAGCCCTATTTTCAAACCATGAAACCTCGATCGTTGAAGTAATTCAAAGCGAGCTTGCCGTTCTGAAAAACGTTCCGGAAGAAATAACCAGAATTGAAGAATCATTGGAGATCTGGAACCCGCCAGCCAATGGAATCTCACTTGATCCCTTAGAGACGCTCCTCGCAGTTATCTGGGTGGTGAACCGCGCAAAGAATTGTGCAGACGCTTACTCTCTCGCCTGTTTGCTCGGCGGAGATACGGATACGGTGGCGGCGTTATCGGGTTCACTCTTTACTGTGCGCAATCCTGAAGTAGCCCATTTCTTTGATATTCCGTGGCTGACAAAAATTGACTGGAAAGAAATAGTTATTGGAGTGAATGACGCGATAGAAGTGGAGCACAGGTGAGCGCGACAGTATGGATTCAAGGCGCGATCGCGATTGACACGATTCTTTATCTACCTCGTTTTCCAGAAGCCGGATCGTTCATTCAAAGTACAAAAACGGAAGAGCGACCCGGCGGAACTTCAGCAAATGTTGCGCTTGGGCTCGCCACTACAGGAATCGAAACCGGATTTGTGGGATATCTCGGAAACGACGAAAACGGTAGGACCCTACGCAAAGTTTTAGATGACTCTGACATTGACCGTGTCGTGATTACTGAGATTGATGGACCCACTTCCCACGTTCTAATTTTGGTGGATGATAAATCCGAGCGCACAATAATCGGGTTATCACCTAGTCATTTGCGATCTTTAAGAATGGACAAGGTTCCACTGCGAGCAGGTGACATCGTCGTTTTTGTTTTGTGGCGAGAAGAGTTTCTTGACGATCTGCTTCGTGCCCAGAAGTTGGGTTGCGTGTGCGTTCTCGGCACGGCCGCACTTGATGATCCACGAATCGAGAAGGCCGATTTAGTGATCGGCTCTAACTCAGATTTTTCCTCCGAGCTCAATATTGATGCGCAACTCAAGCGCTTCGAGCGCATTGTGATCACCCATGGCCAAGAAGGTGCAATAGAACACAATCGTGGTGGTCACCTATCGCAACCCACTTTCCCTGCGATCGCAGTTGATTCAACCGGAGCGGGCGATTCATTTCTCGCTGGATACTTAGCAGGCTATGCATGGGGCAGTTCTAGCGAGGATTCATTACGCATGGGTGCACAATGGGCGGCGAGCGCGGTTGAGACTCCTTCTTCGATTCCGCCAGATTGGAAATCAGTCAATGAGAAATGGAGCAAATGACGCTATGAGTGGATTCAGCGAGCGAATAGAAAAGATCCGCCATTTGGCAGATGCAAAAGGTCTAGAAGCGATCGTCCTCCGCCGAAATCCCAATTTGGCCTGGGCCATCGGAGGACGAGTCCACGTGCCGGTTACATTGGATCAGGCGTGCTTCGATCTCATTGTCACCGCGACCTCGGTGGTGGCAGTTGCAAATGCAATTGAGGCACCACGTTTAATAGCAGAAGAATTTCCCGAAAGGATTGACGTCATCGTTATTCCATGGTGGGAGGGTCGAGACCCTCACCTTCCCAACGGATCGAAGATAGGTAGTGATCAACCTGGTGGCGAACGTATCGACCTCGGAGCTGATATTGAGAAGCTCCGCCAATCTTTGGTGGCTGAAGATGTCGAACGCCTGCGTGTCATCAGTCGCCAAACAGCAGTCGTCTTAGGAAAAGCGATGCGGGAGATACAACCTGATGACCGAGAAATTGATGTGGCCGGTCGCATAACGAGTGCTCTGTACGGTGCAGATCTCGATGTAGTTTTCATGGGCGTGGGAGGAGAGGAAAGAGTTCGAAAGTTTCGACATCCACTTCCCACCACCGCGCCGATTGGTAATCGCGTCATCGCATCCATCTGTTCTCGTCGCAAAGGTCTAATCGCATCTACAACACGCATCGTCACCTTCGGCGAACTTTCCTCTGCGCACTACGAGGAGTACCTGAACATTTTGGCTGTGGAGTCTGCGATCTTGGGCGCTACCCGCATCGGAGAAGATTTCTCTCGCCCAATCGAGGCGGCCGTTGCGGCTTATCCAGCGAACGGTTTTGATGCCGAAGAGTGGACCAACCATCACCAAGGCGGTCCGATGGGCTACCTTCCAAGGGATTGGCCAGCCAACCGCACATCAACTCAAAAGATTCTGCCTAACCAGGCCATTGCTTGGAACCCAACCGGTAAGGGCTGGAAAGGTGAAGACACTATCCTCACCACCGCATCAGGTATCGAAATCCTGACTGTTGATCCGACTTGGCCGAGCCTGACCATTGATCAGCGGCTGCGCCCAGACATCCTTCGGCGGTAGAAAAGACCAGCTTTTTGGTTATTCGAAGGCCCCCTGCACGAAAAATGAGCCCTTTTTGACTTATTACGGATAGATAACGATCCAAGAAAACTGCTCAAAATCAGTTGACTAGCCTGCCCTTGACTGGCAGTCTTCCCCAGAGGTCAAACCACTGGGGGTTTCATGAGCAATGTCGCACTCGTTGCGCTGGCACGACCCACCTTCGATCTCGCTTGCGCACAGGCTAATTTCGACAGTGCACGTGAATTATTAATCGAGCTCGGTGCCCAAGTGGTCGGACCAGAGCACCTTGTCATGACTGCCGAAGACGTCGCTTCAGTTGTTTTGCCGGCATCAAATCTTCACATTCTTTTTATGGCCTCATTCTCGGATGCCTCCCCCGCTGTCGAATTATTAGGAAAAGTTGCAGGACCGATCTTGGCTTGGTCGATGCGAGAGCCAGGTGAGGTGGGAGATCGTTTGAAGCTCAACTCAATGTGCGGTGTAAACCTGGCCGCGCATGCCCTCATGAATGTGGGTCAAAGTGTGCGACATATTCACGGAAATGCGGATGAACCAGCGGTGCGTGAAGCGTTGATCAAGGCATTGGCAGGCCAACTTCCGCCCGCGACTGCACCGTCCGAAATACATGGTGAATTAGCACCTGCAGATGATGTGCAAAAAGCATTTGATTGGTTGAACGGAAAGAAGATTGGCGCAATTGGTGAAGCGCCTATTGGATTCACTCCTTGTGTATTTGATGGCCCACAATTGAAATCTCTTTTTGGGTTAGATGTCAGACAAATATCTATTGATAACGCATTCCAAAGAATTACTTCTGTAACCGAAAGTGAAACTGAACTTGCTTATGCGAGTGCTGTGCAAGCACAGCCTTCACTTGCAGGGGTTAATGTCGAACAAGCGAAGAAAGTTTCTAGCGTGGAAGTAGCACTCGATGACTGGCGGGATGAAGAATCCCTCGATGCAATCGCGATTCGCTGCTGGCCGGAATTTCCAACCGATCTAGGCGCATGCGTCTGCTCGTCCCTTGGAAGACTTTCCGATCGAGGAACTGTAACTACGTGTGAACGAGATGTACTTGGCGCTGTCACGATGTTGGTCTGCGAGTCTTTAGGTTCAGATGAAAACTATCTCGTTGACATTGTCGATCTCGATGCAGCTAAAGGTTTAGTTCGTTTATGGCATTGCGGATCCGCGGCAACAAAACTCGCTGCAGACCCAACACACGCCACGCAATACATCCACTGCAATCGCCAACTTGGCGTGGCAGGTAATTTTCCGCTCAAGACCGGACCAGTAACGCTGTTCCGAATTGATCGGGATGTAGATCCGAGCAATAGCACGGGGCTACGCATGGTTGTGAGCCGAGGGGAATCAATCCCTGCTCCCAATCACTTCCAAGGAAATACAGCCACGGTTGTTACCCAGCCCGACGCTGCGACTTTGGTAAATGGAATAGTCACTGGCGGATATCCGCATCACTTGGTCATCTCGTGGATCGATGTGAGGCCGGGCCTTCGCCGCATGGCAAGCATGTTAGGGATACCCCTCGTTGAATGGTAAGAAAACCCACAATCCTACGAAAGCAAGGAACACTAGATGAAAACTAAAGGAAGAACTTCCTTAAGCGCACTTCGGATCGGTGCAGTGGCCGCAATTGCAATGGCTCTCGTTGCAACCACAATCACCAGCACACAAGCAGCAGCCACGCCAAAGTTCGGTGTTGCATGCACAACTGAAGGCGTTAGCACTGGAACATCCACTACCTCACTTGTTTGCCAGAAGAATTCAGGCGGCAAACTTGCTTGGGCAAATGTCCGGCTCGGTCAGGCAACCGGCAAGCCGGTAGCCGCTCTCACGGCAGCAGCGGGAACAATTGAATTCCACCACTTCCGCCCAGAAGATAAAGCGGTTTTCCAAACGATCATTGATCGCTTTGAGGCTGCAAATCCCGGCACGCATATCAATCAGGTAATCATGAGTTCTGGTGACTACACCAACCTGGCTTACGCACGTATCAGTGCAAATGCAAAAGCAGCCGTATTTGTAACCGTACGTGGTGGACAGTTCACTCAGTTCTATAACGGCGGATTGCTCAAAGATATCTCAGGAGAACGTTTTGTTAAGCAAAACGTCATCCAAAGTGCTCTGACTCCAGGAACCGTTGACGGCAAAGTCTATGGAGTTCCATACCAGTCTCTATTCAACGATCCTTTGTACAACGCCGAAATGTTCGCAAAGAACGGTTGGACCGTTCCAACAACTTGGACACAGACACTTGCATTCTGCAAGAAGGTAAAAGCTGCTGGAATTATTCCTTTCGCATGGCCAGCTGCTACTCGCGGAAATGCCGGGCAAATCTTGAACTCGTTCTTGATGAACTCTGCTCCAGATGTAGCCACCTTGACCAGTCGCATTGCAGCAATTGATACTGGCAAGGCTGATCTGACCTCTGACTGGTTTACCGATATTGCCAATAAGTACAAGGCAATGAATGACGCGGGTTGCTTCCCGGCTAACGTCACTGGATACAACGACACCGTTGCTCCTGCTGACTTTGCCGCTGGCAAGGCTGCGATTTACCCAACTGGTACTTTCGGAATGAGCACGGTCAAGAATCTCAATCCTTCCATGGCCGGAAAGATGAAGCTCATGTCACTTATTACAGTTGACACCAAGCCTCTTTATGAAGGAATCACGAATAACACCTTCATCTTGAGCGTCAACGCAAAGTCGAGTTCTCGCGATCAGAATATTGCTCGCGCGTTCATCTCTTTCTTAGCAACTGCTCCTATCGCTCAGCTCTACGCTGTAGGAACTTCACAGCATGTCTCAATCATCAATGTTGACTACTCAGCCAACATTGATTTGTTGAATACTTCAGACATCATGGGTAAGAAGTTGCTTCTTGCGCCACGATTCTTGTTCAACAATGTTGGAACGGTTCGAAATCCATTGGAGGACGCGCTGATTGCAATTGGTGGCGGTGCGGATGTCACCAAGACGCTTGCTGATACATCGAAGACCATTAAACAAGGTCTAGGTGCATAATTAGCAACACATCTCTAACCCAAACCACCCTTGCCTCTGATGGAGGCAAGGGTGGTTTGGGCCCCCTCAGCGGGACGCTTGCAAAGTTTCGTGGGCGTACCAAGGAGTCCAAGCTCCTCATTGCCATGGCGGTTCCTGCCTTCGCCGTCTATTCATTTCTTTATCTCTACCCTGCCATTCAAAACTTGGCATACTCTTTTGAGCGTTGGGACGGAGTTACAAAACCTGAATTTGTTGGGCTGCACAATTTCACTTACTTAGCTACAAACGACGACTTGTTCAGAAAAATCGTCGGCAACAACATTCGGTTCACTCTGTTAGTGGTTATTTTTCAAACCGCATTCTCACTTTTATTTGCAACGTTTCTATTGAAGAATACGAAGACGACGATTTTCTTGCGCGTAATTTACTTTTTTCCGACCATTCTCTCTTCTGTGTCGGTTGGGTTGATTTGGACCTTCCTTTACAACCCAAACTTTGGATTCCTTAACGCTTCCCTTAAAGCAATTGGTCTCGACAATTTTGCTCTTAACTGGCTCGGCGACACCAAATATTCCCTCTACGCGATAGCTGTCACTCAGGTGTGGTTTCACACAGGCCAGATGGTGATCATCTACGTAGCTGGACTCCAGCAAATTCCAGCAGATCTTTATGAAGCTGCAGAAGTTGATGGCGCGACACGGTGGCAGCAATTTAAGAACATCACATGGCCGATGGCCCTTCCCACCACCGCGGTTGTTGTCGCCTACACCACAATTCAATCTTTCCGCGCTTTCGATCTTGTGTATTCAATGACGCAAGGTGGTCCGCTAAATTCCTCCGACTTGATCGTGACGAGCATTTATAACACTGCCTTTTCGAGCTTCAAGTATGGTTACGCCTCGGCGCAATCTATCGTGCTCATTGTTGTCGTACTTCTCGTGACTTGGCTGCAACGTCGAACTCTTCGCATTGATTATGGGGTGAAATGATGTTGTATAAAGCGACTAAAAACATTCTTCTCACTGCTTTTGCCCTGGCCGTCATTGTTCCAAGTTCCATCGTGGTTCTCGGATCCTTTAAAAAAGATGTTGAGATTTACACCAAGCCACTTGCCCTACCAAAAAGCTGGAGCTTGGAAAATTTTCGCAACCTCATCCACACTGGAAATGTATTTACTCCCTTTAAAAATAGTGTGATCGTGGCTGTCTTTTCAGTTTTCTTTACACTTCTCTTTGCAAGTTTGGCAGCTTACGCAATATCTCGGATGACCACCGTCACTGGAAGATTCCTGTTCATACTCTTTTCACTTGGCTTGGCCATTCCTGGGCAAGTTAACATCATTCCGATCTACCACCTCTTTGTTAAGTTGCATCTCACTAATTCTCTCCTGGGGCTTATATTGGTCAACATCGCCCTAACGTTGCCTATCTCGATATTTATTCTCACCTCATTTTTTAAGGATATTCCAAAAGAAATGTATGAAGTCGCTGGAATTGATGGGGCTGGCCACTTACGGATCTATCGCTCAATTGCCCTACCTTTGTCTCGTCCGGCGATGGGAGCGACAGGCATCTTTCTTTTTGTCATTTGCTGGAATGATTTGCTCTATCCATTGATGCTCATCACGCAGCTCGACAAAAAGACTTTACCCCTCACTTTGATCGACTTCCGTGGAGAATTTGCTACGAGTTACAGCATGCTTTTCACCGCGATCATGGTTGCGTCGGTCCCAATGGTGGTGATGTACATCGCGATGCAACGTTCATTTGTCGCTGGTCTTACTGCTGGTGCTGTGAAAGGCTAGGGAGATGAGCATTGATGCGCCGGCCTCGCCGCAGCGAGCGGTTCGAATTGCTTCGCAGCTACTAGAACTGATCGCCCTCAAAAAACTTAGCCCAGGTGATCGTCTTCCACCGGAGCGTCAACTGGCCGATCTTCTCGAGGTGAGTCGACCGAGTCTGCGCGAGGCGTTGCACACTTTGCAGGCCCAAGGATTGGTCCAGATCAAACACGGACAGGGTACTTTTGTGCAAGAGCCTCTAGTGGCCCAAGAATTACGTGCTTCAGTAATGTCAAGCACGCATGAACTCAACGAACTTTATGACGCACGCGAGGTTCTAGAGGTGCCCGCTTCAAAATGGGCTGCAGCAAAAGCAACTAAAGAAGATATTCGAATCCTTCGGGCGACATTGAATCAGATTGACGCGATTAGTGCGCAAACGCCAATTGATTACGATCAACTTCAAATTCTCGATGCAAAGTTTCATTTAACTATTGTTGAAATTGCTGGGAATCGTTTTATCAACCAGACTCTCAATGTCTTACAAGATGTCATGAAAATGTCGATGGAAACTACACTAAAAATTCCTGGGCGCTCTGAGATATCTCGCGATGAGCACAGCGCAATCTTGTCTGCAATCGAAAGCGGAGATGGTGCACTTGCTGCAAAGATTGCCCACAAGCACATAAGTGGGGCGCGAGCCACTGCCATTGCGGATGTAAAGAAGAAGAATCGCAATTGAACTCTTTTCAGGCAGTGTGCGTCGGCGTTATCACAATGGACACAATCGCCCTCGTAGACAAATATCCATCGGCTGATGAGAGAGTCATTGCTCATCAAATTGCAAGAGGCGGTGGAGGTCCCGCAGCCGTAGCAGCTGTGGCGCTTGCTCGGCTCGGGATTCGGACTGCCATCATCGGCACGGTGGGAAGAGATTCAGACGCGCTGGAAATATTCAATATTTTTGAACGTGAAGGAGTTAACACCTCCGGCATCGCAATCTCAGATGGACCCACTTCAGGAAGCGTGATCGTCGCGGCGAAGGAGCATTCCACCCGCGCGATCAGCACTCGCCAACCTATGACCCAAGCCCCTTTAACGAGTGCTGCAAAGAATTTAATCGCAGATTCGCAATGGCTTCATTGCGATCACGTAGGAATAACCCGGCTTGACGAAATGGGCGTGAAACGTGGGCACGGGCCGAAGATTTCATTTGATGCCGGCTATGGCGTAGAGAAATTCGACTCCGCAATCGTCGATCTCTTTGTCCCAACAGATCGCATGATCAGACTTCGACATCTTGGTCTTGGGCTCGAAGAGGGAGTTAAAGCCGATGCTTTGAGTGCGAAGAATGTGTGTGTCGCAACGAGCGGACCTGAGGGCAGCGTCGGATACAGCGAAGTAAGTGGCTCTGTGACGGCAATGGGATTTTCGGTAGATGTTCTTAGCACCTTAGGCGCAGGCGACGTATTCCACGGCGCGCTTCTTGCCCAAATAATTCAAGGGCGTCCTCTCCAAGATGCAATGTTGCGAGCGAACGCCGTTGCGGCGCTTTCATGTTTAGGCCTTGATGGCCAATCTGCAATTCCTCGCACCAATGAACTCGAATCCTTTCTGGAGGCAAACAAATGAGAGCACCGCTTACTAATCTCGCTCGACCATCCGGCGCACTCGCTATGGTGGCAGTTGATCAACGTGAAGCGTTGAGAGGAATGTTTGCGCCACACCAAGTCGGTCCAGTATCGGACGCACAATTAACTCAATTTAAGGTTGACGTCGCTCGGGAACTATCCCCTTTTGCGTCAGCGCTCTTGGTTGATCAGGAATTTGGAATCGACGCAATTGTGGATCAAAAAGCTCTTTCTCCAAATTGTGGGCTCATCGCGGCGGCAGATTTGCTCCTCGGCCCGGCTGGCGGTGCTGCCACAGACACTGGAGTCGATCCTGCCATCGATCCGATCCGAATGAAAAATATTGGAAGCGTCGGATTGAAGTTCCTTGTTCTCTGGAGATCTGATGAAAGTCCAGAAATGCGCGCGCAACTTGTTGAGAAATTTAACGAACTTTGTCGCGCTGCAGCGCTTCCTTCGATTATCGAAATCATCGTAAAGCCACCAACAGATTCATCGCTTGCTTTTGATCGCGAAGCGGAATTGATTATTGCTGCAAAAGAAGCGGCGAGTTGGAAACCAGATCTCTACAAGGCGGAAGTTCCTTTCCATGGAGAAGGAGATCTTTTGGCAATAACCAGAAATGCAGAACGCATTTCGGAGGTAATCGGCGGTCCATGGGTGGTGCTTTCCAATGGGGTTAAGCAACCTAATTTTGCGAACGCAGTTAAAGCGTGTGCCCAAGGCGGAGCAAGTGGTTTCCTTGCCGGACGTGCAGTTTGGGCCGATATTGTGGGCGCATCAGACATTCCAAAGGCGCTACGCGATATTTCTATTCCTCGCTTAGAGGCCTTGGGAGAAATCGTCGATACTTATGCGCGCCCTTGGACTGACTGGAAATAATTAGTTCCAGATTTCGTCGATAGCCACGACTCGACCTTCATTAATACTCTTGTGGGCGGCAAGGCCCGTCACGACGCTAGTTACTCCATCTTGTAGAGTCACTTCAGGAGTTGTTTGATTGAGAATCGCATCCCGGAATTTAAGGTGTTCCAAGTAGGAAGCTCCGTAATGGTGTCCCAAATATTTTACAGTCCGATCAACTACGTGCTTAACCTCGCTGCCGCGGCCAGTGCCTTGCCCAATTCCCCATCCAGTACGTGTCCCCCAATCTTCTCTAAGTGAATAGGTGAGATTCTGCGAGGGCAAAAATGATTCCAATTTTCCTTTGTCTCCAATTACCGTGAATATTTCTTTATCGTAGGAGCCTTCACCAAACATACAAAGATCCAGCATTGCCCTCGCGCCATTGGCATATTCCAAAATAACGTAAGCGTTGTCGAGCATGTTTGCTTGAACTCCGTCGTACTGTTCGTCAAGGTGGTTCACGCTCTGCCCTCCTGAGGCAAAGACACGGACTGGATGTTCACCAATAACCGTGTCCATCAAATTGAAATAGTGACAACATTTTTCTACCAAGGTTCCACCGGTACGTGCAGCGAAGCGATTCCAGTTATCAACTTTGGGATAGAAAGGCTCGCGGTGTTCGCGGATCGAGACTTGGTGAATAGTTCCCACTGCACCAGCTTTTGCTCGTGTAATTACTTCTGCTACGGGTGGCATAAATCGATATTCGAGCCCCATCCACGTCAGAGCTTTTCGATTGGCATTCCAACTCAAAATCGATTTGAGATCTTCAACTCGAGTCGCAAGTGGTTTCTCAACAAAGACCGCTACATCACTGGCTAAGGCATCTTTCAGAACCGTAACGTGGGTGTCATTCGGGGTCGCGATGACAACAGCATCGACCAGTCCGCTCTCTAAAAGTCCCCGGTGATCCTCGAAAACTTTCGCTCCAGGTGCCAAGGAAAGCGCGGCGTCCTGAGAGGGCTTGTGAGGGTCGCTGATGGCAGTGACCACCGCTCCACCCATGACCTTGATATTTTCAATGTGCTCTCGCCCCATGCTGCCAGCGCCAATAATCCCGTACCGCAATTCCTTAGCCATGAGGTACAGGTTAGACCACTACGAGATATTTCGGCAGAGGGGTGGACTTTTTAGGCGTGGCTAACCTAGACTGCGCGAAGAGGTCAGACCACTAACCCGATTACCCCTATTCCGCGAGAGAGGCAAGGCGCATCAATGTCAGTTACTCCTCCGCAATTCCTGCTCCATCACGACGGAGATTCCGTCGGGGTGGCAGTCCAGGATCTGCAACCGGGCACCCTTCAGGGTCGTTCCGTAAAACAAGGCACCGAGCACACGGCCATTCTTAATGAGGCCATTCCACTCGGACACAAATTCGCACTCAAGGATCATGCTGAAGGCGACTTCATTATTAAGTACGGCGTAAAAGTTGGGCTGGCATCTGCCCCCATCAAAAAAGGTGATTACATCCATACACACAACATGAGGAGTTATCGATGGGAAGCAAGCCGCGCTTAACTGGATTCCGTCGCCCAAATGGGACGATGGGTATTCGCAATCACGTCGTAATTTTGCCATTGGACGATCTCTCGAATGCGGCTGCCGAAGCAGTAGCGAAAGTTATCCCTGGAACAATGGCTCTGCCACACGCTTTTGGTCGACTTCAATTTGGTGAAGACTTAGAACTTACTTTCCAAACCTTGATTGGAACTGGTCGTAACCCAAACGTTGCAGCCGTTGTGGTCATTGGTATTGAACCTAAGTGGACTCAGAAAGTCGCTGACGGAATTGCTTCAACTGGAAAACCCGTTGCTGCATTTTCAATCGAGGGCAAAGGCGATCTGTATGTAATCGCTGAAGCATCACGAGTCGCAGCGCAATTCCTGATGGATGCATCTGAGATTCAACGCGAGCCTGCTGAAATTGGCGACCTCATGATGTCCATCAAGTGCGGCGAGTCAGACACGACTAGCGGTCTTGGTTCTTGCCCTACCACTTCTCAAGCAGTTGATCGATGGGTTGCAGCGGGTGGAACAGTTCTGTTTGGAGAGACTTCCGAACTCACTGGTGGAGAACACCTCATCGCCGATCGCTGTATCGATGACGCTTGTCGCAATCTATTTCAGATGACGTATGACAATTACATCAAGGTCATTGAATCAACTGGTGCAAATCTTCTTGGTTCACAACCTACCCAAGGAAATCTTGCTGGCGGTCTCACCACAATTGAAGAAAAAGCGCTGGGCAATATTGCAAAGACTGGTTCCGTTCCTGTTATGGGCGTTCTCAAGCCCGCACAGGCGCCTGATCCAAGCAAGCCTGGTCTCTACTTCATGGATAGCTCATCGGCGGCAGCAGAGTGCATCACTCTCATGGCCGCGGCTGGCGCGGTAATTCACCTATTCCCAACAGGGCAAGGCAATGTCATCGGTAACCCAATTGAGCCAGTTCTTAAGCTCACCGCTAACCCAAAGACAGCGGCCAGTATGCGCGAGCACGTAGATCTAGATGTATCTGGCCTGCTTCGTTATGAATACAACTTGGAGAAAGCTGGCGACATGATGATGGATGTCATTTATCGTTGCGTCAATGGACGACTTGCCACGGCGGAAGCAATGGGCCACCGTGAATTTACATTCACCAAGTTATACATTTCCGCATAACTAAAGACGGGCAATAAATAAAGAATGATTCTCATATCCGAGGATGTGTGGGGAACTCCCTTCGAAGCACTTGTTGGGAGTTTCCCCATTCTTCGTGAAGAAAATCTTTGGAACGACCTCGATCAATTGAAGGAAAAAATAAAGGATGCGACGGCGTTGGTCGTACGTAATCGAACTCAAGTTACCGCAGAAGTTATCGCTGCTGCTCCGAAACTTAGGGTGATTGCACGCGCAGGTGTCGGGCTGGACAACATCGATATTAAGGCAGCTGACGCGGCTGGCATTGTTGTAGTGGCAGGCCTGGGTGCAAACGCAGTGAGTGTTGCCGAATTAACTTTAGGTCTTGCGCTTTCGCTCTTACGAGATATCCCAACGCACGACAGGGCGACACGTGAAGGAAAATGGCAGCGGACCCCGGGTCGCGAACTTTCAGGACTCACGTGGGGACTTCTTGGATGTGGAGCAACAGGTCTTGCGACCGCACGATTGCTGCAGGGTTTCGGTTGCAAAATTCTTGGATATGACCCTTATGTAAAGCCGGAAGATCCTCGCTTGTCACCGCTCAATATTGAAATTAAAACCTTTGAAGAAGTTTTAGCTGGCGCCGATGTAATAAGCATTCATATGCCCTCGACTCCTCAAACAAACGGCTCGATCAATTCTTCGACAATCGCTCTTATGCGAAGGCATGCAATTCTCATCAATGTGGGTCGGGGCGAGATTATCAGTGAGCCCGACCTGATCTCGGCTCTCAAAGAGAATCGAATCTCAGGTGCCGCCCTGGACGTTCGTGCACAAGAACCTCCTGTCGACAGCGAAATGGAAACTCTCCCCAATTTGATTCTCAGTCCACACATCGCAGGTATTACCCGCGAGAGCCAGTTACGGATCAATCAAATTCTGGCCACAAATATCAACCTTCTGCTAACAGGAAAATCAGCTACACATGCTGTTGGCTCATTCAAAGAGAGCACTCGCTAGTGGCACAACTGAGCGTTGGCGACGCGATCGAAAAAGCCACGGCGCTCTTGGTTGCGACAGGGTTAGGTAGAGAAAAGGCAGAAGCGAGCGCGCGTTTGATCGTTGCAAGTGATCGATGGGGAATCGGTAGTCATGGACTTATGCGACTACCTTTCTATCTCGATCGCCTGCTGGCGGGTGGAATCAATCCGCAGGCGACGATGAAATTGGTTACGGACCTTCCTAGTTTGGCCGTCTTTGATGGTGAAAATGGATTAGGGCATTGGCAACTTCAGATGGCGGCAGATGAGGCGGCTTCGCGGGCAAAGGTGAACGGAATAGCAGCAGTGGGTG
This sequence comes from Actinomycetota bacterium, assembly GCA_026392695.1. Lineage (GTDB taxonomy): Bacteria > Actinomycetota > Actinomycetes > Nanopelagicales > Nanopelagicaceae > QYPT01. The sequence goes on from JAPLBP010000142.1 coordinate 17,680, forward strand.
TGGGTCGCTCGGCTCATTGCGGTGCCCTTGGTCTTTATGTATGGCCGATGGTCAATCAAGGATTAGTGGGCATTGCCTTCAGTACCGGTCCAGCTGTGATGCCGCCATGGGGCGGAAACGAGCCGATTCTTTCCACTTCTCCGATGGCTGCGGGCATTCCGACTACGCCACCAACAATTGTTGATCTAGCAACGAGCGCCGTGGCGCGTGGAAAAATCGCTGCAAAAGCGCAAGCGGGCGATCCACTTGATCCAGGATGGGCATTTACGAAAGAAGGAGTTCCCACTCTTGATGCCAAAGAAGCTCTTGTCGGAATGCTTGCCCCGCTAGGTGGAGTAAAGGGATATGCAATTGCCGTACTAGTGGAATCGCTCACGGGTGTTCTTATAGGTCCAAGCATGGCGAAAGATATCCCCGACATGTTTGCCGCCGACCAAGCAGCGTTACCTCAAGGTATTTCCCATTTTGTGATTGCAATTGATGCCGAGAAACTCAGCGTCGACGGAGATCACTCTCGGCTCGATAAATTCCCAGAAGTTGTGACCGAGGCTGGGGGACGCCTTCCCGGATCGGGTCGCGTTAATCCTGACGATATTACAGATGCGGACGTTATTTCAATCACGGATCAAGTTGCTGAACAAATCTCCCACTGGTCAACCAAGTTAGGAATCTAAGTGCTAAAGAAATATCTTCCTGGCTTAGCGATCATTGCAGCTTTGGTAACTGTTGCTTTTGAAATAAACCATTATCAGAAAGCTGTTAGCCCGCTTGCTCTGTGCGTTGCCTTTGGATTTCTCGTCGCGAATTTCATTAGCTGGCCTGCGTATGCTGCCCCCGCGACTTCACTTGCGAGCAAGAAATTAATGAGAATTGGCGTAGCCCTACTTGGTGCTCAAGTCAGTGTCGTCTCCTTGAAGGAAATTGGAGTCAAAGGTGTAATTACGGTTGTCATCGTCGTGAGTTTCACGATCTTTGGAATCTTGGGTCTTTCGAAACTTTTCAAAATGTCAGGTGACTTAGGACTGTTGATCGGTGTTGGCTTTGGCGTTTGCGGAGCAACAGCAGTTGCCGCGATTCGACCCCAAACACGAGCGACAGAGGAAGAGACGTCGTATGCGATCGGGTTGATCTCCCTGTGCGGAACCCTCTCAATATTTATTCTTCCGTTACTAGGGCATGCAATGGGATTGGATGCACGCCAGTTCGGTTCTTGGGCGGGGGCTGCAGTTCATGATGTTGGTCAAGTTGTTGCAACCGCATCAGTGTGGGGTGGCGATGCCAGTCAATACGCCATCGTTGTGAAGTTGGCTCGCGTTTGCCTTCTTGCACCTATTGTCCTTGTTCTTTCAATCCGTCATCGTCGTTGGCTCACCTCACAAGGCAAGACTCAAGTAGACGGTGTCAAAGTTCCCCTTATTCCATACTTTGTTCTGGGATTTATTGGTGTAGCAATCATTCACAATGTATGGGAACTCCCAACGCGACTTGTCGATGACATTGTATTTTCCAGCACACTTCTTTTAGGCGCAGGACTAGTCGCACTCGGCTCGGGAGTTCGATGGAAAGCTATCCGTGCAATCGGTCCGCGACCAATGGCCATGGGGATGCTGGCATGGGTGATAGTCGGAGGGGTTGCCCTAGCAGCGGTCCGATTAACTGGTCTCTAAACAATAATATTCAGGCTTTTCTTTGGTGTGTGCAACACAAACCAATCAATAGAATCACCCCATGTCGTCTCTGAATAGCATCACTCTGGTGGTCGATGACTACGACCGCGCTATCTCGTACTTCTGCGGCGCACTTGGATTCACGCTGACAGAAGATACGGATATGGGTAAGGGAAAAAGATGGGTCGTTATCTCACCTGAAGTGGGCAAAGGTGCTTCTCTCTTGATCGCAAAGGCAACCACTGAATCTCAAATTGCTTCAGTCGGAAATCAAACGGGTGGTCGCGTGGCCTTTTTTCTTCACACAGATACTTTCGATACCGATTATTCAAAGATGGTCGCCAATGGAATTAATTTCATCGAAGAACCCCGCCTTGAAAGTTATGGCAAAGTCGTAGTTTTCAAAGATCTCTACGGAAATAAGTGGGATTTCATCGGACGAACTGCGTGAGCGATCTACGCAAGAGAAGTACGGCACTCATCTTCGCCGGTATCTGTTTTGGAACCACGGGTACTGCGCAAGCGCTAGGTCCAAAATTTGCCTCCCCGCTTGCAATCGGAAGCGCCCGACTAATGATTGGAGCTGGACTCCTTTACCTTTTTCATATATTGAAAGGTGACAAAGAATCTCACCTTGCCAAGCGAGATCTCTGGATCGGTGCACTTGGAGTCGCTCTCTACCAGATAACTTTCTTCTCGGCCGTAAAGAGCACTGGTGTGGCCATTGGAACTGTGACCGCGCTTGGTTCTGCGCCGGCTTTAACAGGTGTTGTCGCATACTTGCTCACACGTGAAAAGCCAACGCGAAAATGGTTTCTCGCAACAATTGTGACAACGATAGGCATCGTGCTTTTGAGCACATCCCATGGGATTGCAGATTTTAATCTACGCGGGTTTCTATTGGCTCTCGGCGCGGGGGCCTCATACTCATTTTTTGCGGTCGCGACGAAACGCGCACTTCAACAAGGGGTGAGTGTCACGGCCGCCATGTACCGAATCTTTTCTCTTGCGGCCCTTATCTCCGCCCCGCTCTTCTTCATCGAAGAATCTGATTGGATCGACACTCCACGTGGAATTGCTATGGCTCTTTGGCTCGGGCTAGTCCCTACGGCTCTGGCCTATATCGCCTATTCCTACGGACTAAAGAAAGTTAAGGCAAGCACGGCGTCCACCCTGATACTTGCCGAACCAGCCACGGCAACCATGCTCGCCGCTATTGTCTTGGGAGAGTCAATAAACTTTCGCGGTTGGTTTGGCGTCACCGTCGTCATCGCTGGTTTGGTTTACTTATCCATCTGAAAAATATTACGAAAGGACATCCGTGATTACTGAGATCGCAGTCGTAGACATTGTTGTAGGACAAGAGAAGGATTTTGAAACCTCTTTAGGCGTCGCGGTCTCCACCGTACTTCCTCAAGCCAAAGGCTTTCTGAGTTTCAATCTTCATCGAGGGATCGAAAGTCCTAGTACTTATACTTTTCTCATCGAGTGGAACACGCTAGAAGATCACACGATTGGCTTTCGCGAGTCAGATCTTTTTTTGCAGTGGAGGGCGCTCATCGGAAAGCACTTTGCAAGCCCACCACGTGTGGAGCATTGGGAAAGCATTGCGTTCTAGCGCATTGACTCTTTCGAACTAGAGAGCGGCCTTGAAGCCAAGGCTTAAGTCAGCAGTAATATCCTTAATGCTCTCGAGCCCAATACTCAATCGAATAAGCCCAGAAGTGATACCGGCACCGCGCTGCTCATCCTCATTGAGCTGTGAATGAGTCGTCGAGGCCGGATGAATAATAAGTGAGCGTACGTCGCCAATATTTGCCACATGGCTAAACATTTTGACGCCTTCGACAAATTTTCGTCCGGCTTCAAGGCCACCCTTGATTTCAAATGAGAGAACCGCCCCTGGCCCCTTAGGTGCATATTTCAAAGCCATCGGATGCCACGGTGAATTCGGCAGACCCGCATAACTGACACTTTCCACTTGCGCATGCTTTTCCAGCCATTGGGCGACCAACTGGGCGTTCTCAAGATGTCGATCCATTCGAACGCTAAGGGTCTCAAGACCGTGAGCTAGTAACCAGGCATTAAATGGTGAAACAGAAGCACCGATGTCTCGAAGAAGTTGTAGTCGCGCTTTAAATATGAAAGCGAGATTTGCACCAAAGACTGAGCCAACGCCAAGGGTTTGTGCATAAACCAAACCGTTGTAACTCAGGTCTGGTTGATTGAAACCCGGAAACTTTTCTGGATACTTGGCGAAATCAAAGTTTCCGGAATCAACGATTGCGCCGACCATCGCATTGCCGTGACCTGAAAGAAATTTCGTGGCTGAGTGCGTGACAATGTCTGCACCACGCTCAATTGGTCGCGTGACATACGGAGTAGCGATTGTGTTATCAACGATCCATGGCACGCCTGCTTCATGAGCGATCTTGCCAATTCCTTCGATATCGAGCACTACAGCCAATGGATTTGAAATACCTTCCCCGAAAAAGGCTTTGGTATTTGGACGGATAGCGCTTCGCCACTCGTCAAGATTTGCCGCATCTTTTACAAATGTAGTTTCGACTCCGTATTTTGGAAGTGTGTAGTTAAAAAGGTTGTACGTGCCCCCGTAAACATTGGGACTCGCAACGATGTGATCTCCTGCTTGGGTTACGTTCATGACGGCGAAAGCCGTCGCCGCCATTCCAGATGCGACCAATAAGGAGGCGACTCCGCCTTCCAAAACTGCCAAACGTTTTTCAACGACATCTTGGGTCGGATTATTAATGCGGGTGTAAACATTGCC
>JAPLBP010000016.1:0-3043 GCA_026392695.1 Actinomycetota bacterium
CCCAAATGTCATCACCAACGTATGGATGCATATCTAGAACAAGAGAGTTAAAGAGCATAACCTCGCCCTCGGAGATAGTTCGCCGTAGTGAGCGATCGACCTCGCCTACCTCGTAATCCTCGTAAAGCTGAACATCTTGATTCCATACTGGAATCGCATAACGTGCATCTGGATCAGGATTGGGATTTTTCATTATTTCCTCGATATTCCTCTAGAGACCGAATTCAAGACGGATACTCGCCGTATCTTCGCCAACGTGCGGGGCACCTTTGTCACTCTTAATCGTTTTACCATCAATGCGCACGGGCGAGCGAGTAGTGGGAATTCGCACTTCACTTGCACCATCGTTTCCAACTCGAACAGTTTCTTGAGTCATATCCAGCGCTTTAAAGCCCTCATGAGTCACGAGTTCGGGAAGGGTGAGCACGGGAGCACACCAAATATCTGCGGCATCAAGAACTTCCAACCACTCCTCCACCTTCTTCGTAACTAACATTGAAGAAAGTGCCTTCATAATCGCTTCTTGTTCACTCCACCACGATTTTGGATCCTCATATGCACTTAAATCAACACCGAGAAGTTTGCCCAACGGAGGAATTGGAGTCATCGCAATCGCGAGGTAACCATCAGAGCAGGGATAGAGCCCATACGGGGCAGGTAGGAAGGCGTGAGCGGAATTTCCCGCGCCTCGCTTAACTACGATATTCGGATCAAAGAGATTGGCGCTTATGAGTTCAAATTGCAGATCCAACATTGCTTCTAACAAACTGGATTCGACTAGCCCGCCAACACCAGTGCGTTCGCGTCGCAAAAGTAACGCGGTAACACCATGAGCAAGATGTGTTGAGGTAAAAATATCGGCAACTGCCAATCCAACCGGAATTGGAGGGTCACCCGCCCGTCCATTGAGCCACGGCAAACCAGAGATTGATTGCGCTAACAGATCTTGCCCAGGTCGATCTTTAAAAGGACCCGTGGATCCATAACCAGTCGCGCTTCCATAAATAATTCGCGGGTTTACTTTTTTTACATCTTCATACCCGAGACCTAAACGTTCGATAACTCCTGGTCTAAAGTTTTGAATAATCACATCAGCCTTTTCGACCAATTTCCAGACTTCGGCTAGTCCTTGCGCGTTTTTCAAATCTGCGGCAAAACTTTCTTTGTTACGGTTCATAATATGAAAAGAAAGCGTGTCTCCATCTGATTCGAGCCCTGCGAAGGCCAATGTACGTCCGATGTCACCTCCATTGGGACGTTCGATCTTGATTACACGTGCGCCTAAATCTGCCAATCGCATCGCTGCAACAGGGCCGGCTAAGAACTGGCTGAAATCGAGAACCAGAATTCCGTCAAGGGGAAGTTCGGGCCGAGAAATACGCTTTGACAAGATTCTCCCTTTCAGTCCGTATGGAAAATTTCGGGGATGTCTGCCCACCATTCGCCCTCGGCGCGATCTGCTACCGGAGTCTGCAACGGCTTGCACAGATCCCACCAACGTTGCGTTGTCTCATCATCTGCCATTCGAGCCATATCTCCATCAAAATCCGTTCCAACATACTCAAAATACGCGAAAAGGATCTCTCCGTATCGATAGATGGAATAGTTGCGAATATTGCTATCCCGAATCTGCTTGAGTACATCCGGCCAGACATCGGCATGCAGTCGTTCGTACTCCACACGATGTTCCGGCTTCATTCCAATGACGGAGGCAAATCTCTTCATGTCGCAAACCTTTCTATTAGAGGTTATAAAACTTCTTGGCAGTTTTCGATTTCATCCATTCTTGCTCTTCACTAGAGAACTTCGAAATAACATCAACTTGCGCTTTCCAGACTCCAACGTAATCGCCAGCCAAAATTGCCACCGGCCAATCCCCACCAAGCATTACTCGCTGCGCACCATATGTGGCGACTATGTGATCGACGTATGGCTGCCAATCTTTATAAGTCCAACCAGCGTCAGAGGCCGTGTTTAGACCAGACAACTTGGCATAAACATTTGGCAAGCTAGCGGCCTCAGCCATCAGATCTGCCCATGGCTGCATGACCTTACCTTTGATATCTGGCTTTGCGAAGTGATCAATAACAATCTTCATCTTAGGAAAGTTAGCGGCCAAAATGGGCACGTTTGAAATATGTGCCGAATTTACAGCGACATAATCAAAGGACAGTCCAGCTTTCTCTACGAGCGCGAGAGTCTCCTGAACATTCTCGCGAAGAATCCACTTATCATCCGACTCGTACTTTGGCGTCCCGTAGTCATGAGTGAGATTTCTTACACCTTTGAAATATGGATTCTTCACAAATAGATCAAGTGCGGCGCGGGCTTCGTTGGGCCGATCAAAAGGCACCCAGCCCACTACACCTTTCACTACCGGGTAATACTCGGCAACATCGAGCATATAAAAAGTATCTTCATAAGTATCAGCCGCCTGCACTAAAACAGTTCCGGTGACACCTGCTTCGATGATTTGTGGTGCTAAGCGCTCAGGGGTGAAGTCATCGTAGAGCGGACCATACTCGGGTGAAATCCAACTGTAGGCACGCTCACTCATCACCCAGAGGTGCTGATGTGTATCAATCAACTCGTTACTTGTCATTTCCCCCTCTTTTCTTTAGAGAACGCCGTATGCGTTCCAGACTTCGCGAACACTCTTTCCTGCAAGTAAATCTTTCAAGACAGATTTTTCAGTCTGCGCCTTTTGATTTGCGGCGGCAAAAACTTCGTCGATAAAACGAGCAGGCACAACCGCCACTCCATCGGCATCTGCTATTACTGCATCTCCCGGGTTAACCTCTACCCCACCGCAAATAACTGGTTGGCGCGTCGATTGAATTCTCATTCGTCCTTTGTAATCGTAGGGTCTCGTTAGCACGCCGAATGCCGGGAAATCGAGTCCTGCGATCGCTTCTGAATCGCGCAGCGGACCTTCTGCAATTACACCGGTGGCACCGCGACCACGAGAGGCGGCGGAAAAGAGTTCTCCCCAAAACGCTGAAAGACTTTCTCTCTGAGTAGAAATCACAACAATCTCCCCTGG
>JAPLBP010000016.1:3060-8966 GCA_026392695.1 Actinomycetota bacterium
AGCGTGTCCAAGAAATTGATGGCCGTCGCATACGGATCGCGCTCGTCGTATTGCGAATCAGGAACGAAAGACATCGTTGCCGCAATTCCTACTGCGCGCATCGACAGCCGGATCGGCTTGATATTTGCATCCATCACATTGTTACGAACTCCAATTGCATCGAGGCAATCAGAAACCATTGCAGTACGAACACGAGGATCTACGCTGAGTTGAGTCATGCCGGCTTCCTTTCGATCATGTAAACGTGAACAAATGCCAAGACTGTTTCACCACGCTGATTGGTAATATTGACTTGCTCATCTACTATTCCGAATTTTTCGGGAGATTTTACGTGCTCACGTTTTGTCACTATTTCAGCTCGAGAAGTGATCGTGTCGCCAATAAATACCGGACCAATAAATCGAACCTTGTCATAGCCGTAGCTAAATGCGACCTCATTGATTTCGCCCGCGAGGGAACCAACACCGACTGAAAGTATGAGAGTGCCATGCGCCACACGTTGTCCAAAAACTTGAGTCTTGCACCATTCGGCGTCCATATGGTGTGGGTAGAAATCCCCAGTCTGGCCAGCATGAACAACAATGTCGGTTTCGGTGATGGTCCTTCCGCTACTGATTCGCAGAGAACCGACCTCTATCTCTTCCCAATATTGCTTCACCGCTACTCCCTTATGAATTTCTCGTACATTGAAAGCATAGAGTCAACATCTGCGTTTGTGACCCTACGATTTTGGAGCGCTTGATGAATCACCAGCGAGGTTTGAAACTGAACATCTGGCCAGCCTAGAACGCGAGGGCGCACCCATGACCCCTCCAACGTGCGCAATGTATTTGCAAAGAAATTTTCTGTAACTGCGTTTAACCCATGGCTCTTCCACGCGACCAAATTGCCTGGTTGGCCAGCGCTCATGCCGTAAATGCCAGCTTGTACTTCGGGCAGAGATAGAGCTAGAGCTGCTCGAGCGGCCGCTTGAGGATTTCGCGAAGCAGAAGAAACTGCGATGCCTGCGCCACCAAGTTGAGATCCGCGAGCAGAACCATCGAATGAGGGAATATCATCATAGTTCACCAATTTTTTGCGAAACCCAGTGCGCGAATAATTGCTGTAACCGTAGAGCGCAACAGCACAAGAAAAATCATCAGAATCTGCCAAGACTTCTGCAATGTCAATTGGGTTGCTCTTTGCGCACCAGTCGGGAACCAGACTTGCAAGTTCGAGCATAAATTCAAGAACTTCAAGAGCACTTTCGCGATCGAAGTATTCACTGCCTTCGGCCAAGCCATGTCCCTTTTGGGCCATCAAAGTTGCGAAAGTACTAAACGCATCAACAGGCTTGTATGGCCACAGCACAACTTTTTTACGTGCCTGTTCAATTACATCACTCCAAAATATTGGAGCGTGATCCACCTTATCTGCGCGAAAAGCACTGACCTGGGAGGCGGTATCGATGGCAAGGGCCCAATGCTTCCCCCGGTACTCATACGAGTCATGTGAAGGTCCAACACTTGTTCGAGATAACTCTTCCAAATCCGACGATGAGATTAAGTCTTCAAACGCAATGACAGCGCCAGCATTTACTGCATCGGGTACATGAGGATGATCAATCACCATCAGATCAAAATCACGATAGAACTCTTCGATGTGTTGATCCCCAAAGGCGAGCAAACTTCGAGCTTTCCATTCAACGCTGACGGAATGTTTTTCCACCAACAATGAGTTCGAGGCAACCAAGCAATCGAGACCTCGTGGGTGATCCCACGTCATCCCGCGAAGGAGTTCTGCGTTCACTTACATACTCAAAATTCGGTTTATTTCACCCGCAAAGTAATCGCGAACAGCAATACCCTCATCTATGTATTTTCCATAGTTGAAGAAGCCGTGAATCATGCCTTCCATATCTCTATAAGCGACATCAACTCCTGCATCTTTGAGTTTCTTTGTGTAAGCGATCCCATCGAGTCGCAATACGTCAAACTCCGCCGTAATAATGACCGTTGGAGGCAAACCCTCGTAACTTGAGGCGGCGTGTGGCACCGCGTATGGATGACTTCTATCTTCATCTCCATTGAGATACTGCTCCCACAACCACTTCATTCCCTTTTGCGTCAACCCATAGCCATCTGCGTTCGGAACCGAGTCATCGTGAACAAATTCTGGTCCATTACACGGATAGATAAGCAGTTGATAGGCAAGCTTGATATCACCACGGTCACGAGCTGCTAGAGCCACTCCTGAGGCAAGATTTCCGCCAGCGCTATCTCCGCCTACGCCAATTTTTATCGGATCGATATTGAGCGCTTGCGCATTTGCCACGGTCCATTCAAGGGCGGCGTAGCAATCATCGAATGGAATTGGAAATTTATGTTCGGGAGACTTTTGGTAATTTACAGAAACGATGACGGAATTAGTTTTTTTCGCTAACGAGATAAGTTGGGCATCATACTTTGTTATGTAATTAACTACCCATCCCCCACCATGGAAATACACCATCGCCCGAAAAGGCCCCGGCCCGTCAGGTGTATAGACGTGTAATGGAAGATCTGCCGTTGGACCAGTGAAGTAAGGATTTTCAATCGTTACCCCTGATTCAATTGGACCAGATAAATCGCGCTCGGAATGCCCAGTAGCGCGAGCCGCGTACGCACCCGCCTCTGAGATATCCGGGAGACCAAGTGAAGCGCCGAGGTCAAGAAATGCTTGTGCTTGCGGATGAATAGACAAGAAACTACTCCTTTATCGATCCAGCGAGCATGCCCCTGATAAGTCGCTTCTGCGAAACGAGGAACATGATCATGATTGGCACTGCAATAAGTGCACCTGCAAGGGCAATTTCAGGCTTATAGATTGGAACGGAGGTTGCACCGACGCCTGGATTAATTGCCGGAGTTGATAAGAACAGAAAGCCCAACCCAAGAGGAAGGGTGTAATGCTCACTCGATGGCAACATCACATATGGCATGAAGTAGTTTGCCCAGTTACCGATGAAGGCAAAGAAGGCAAGCAAGGAGATCAGTGGCGTTGATAACGGCAAGGCAATCTTTGTAAACAGCTTAAAGTCATTGCATCCGTCTAGTCGTGCCGACTCATAAAGCTCTGCAGGAATACTCGTCGTGTAATAGATGTAGGCCAAGAATGCGCCAAACGGATACAGCGACGAAATCAAGATAACTGACCACGGGTTGTCAACCAGATGAACCTTATCCATCTCAACAAAAAGTGGGATGACAAGTGCAACCGGTGGAACAAGCATCATGATAAGAGTGGAAATCAGAAAGGTTCTCTTAAAACGGATATTGGAAGCAGATATAACGAAGCCTGCCAGAGCCGCAGTTGTTGTCGCAATAACGACAATCGCAGCGGTATACCAAATTGAATTGATTGACATAAACTTTGAGACTTCCGAAGGCATAAGGGCTTCTATAGGACAATTCCTTGTCGGTTCTAGATGGCGCCAAAATCAACCAAATCATTGGGATCAAACTGATAATTGCAAAAAAGACAAGCCATGAGGTTACGAGAAAGGTGCTGAAAGGATGCTGATGGCGCATCTTGCTTGCTTTAGCCTGACGAGGCTTCTTGCTCACTTCGTCCTTAGGAGTATGCGTTGTCGTCATCTCAGATCCCCACAATTTCTACATCTTTTTTCTTGATATGACCCTGCGCGCCCTCAAACATATCCGTCTTAAAGATAACTAGAAGGGCACCTAACAAACTTGGGATGAGAAGAAGAATTGAAAGGGCCGAAGCACCTCCGAAGTCACCTTGCATAAATGCTAAGTTGTAGCTGAGCTGGTCGAATGACCATGAATCCGCAATTCCAGTATAAATACCGCCGTTGAGCAATTGTGGTTCTACGAATATCTGAAGACCACCCGCGAAGACAAGAACGCTCATGTAAACGATGTACTTACTGATCAAGGGTAATTTGATCCGAATCGCAGTTTGCCAAATCGAGGCACCATCAACGCGAGCAGCCTCAAGAACTTCAGTTGAAATGGATTGCAACGATCCGTACTGAATGAGAATCCAGTTTCCGGCGGCGGCAAAGAACGCCATGATCGCGAGTATGTAAACAAGATTTTGTTGCTGCCAGATCTGACTGGACTCTGTAATGTGGAAATACCTCAACACACCTTTTATGGGGCTCAGCGTTGGTTGCAGAATTACGTACCAAACCAACACCGCGACCGCGCCGGAAATGGAAGCCGGCACGATATATGCCATGCGCAACCATTTCTTCCATGCGCTGTGTTTGATATCCAACATGAGCGCCATACCAATTACAAAGAAAATCATCAGCGGAACAAAGATTCCCATGAAACCGAGAACATGCTTCAACGCTGGACCAAACCTAAAATCATGCACCACAATCTTGAAAGCATCCCATCCGCCATTTGGATTAGCCATAGATGGTTTTGGAATTTCAAGTAGGCCCATAAGTGCCGGAAGAATTCCGAAGAAGAAGAGAAGAAGTAGATATGGTGACAACATCAAATACATGGCGCCATTGCTGTGCTTATAGTGCTTTGTTTTAGCCATGGATATCCTGCTCCTCGATTAGCAACTTAAGTTTGTTGAACTCACTTTGAGGAGAGACCAGGTTGCTTAGCCTTTCGACTAAACAACCTGGCCCCGTGTCCCCCACTACAAGTAACGCATTTCTTGCTTAGGACCTGCTTATGACCTGCTTACGACTTGGTTACTTCGTATCCAAGTTGTTGGGCAAGGTTTGAGACATAAGCACCGTAGGCATCAATTGCCTTCTGGAGGTTTTTGCTCTTGGTGATTTCAGGTGCGAAAGCAGCACCCCATGCGCCATTGCTGTCATATCGAACTGGCTTCTCACCAGGGAAAATCTTCGATGACTGCGTAAGCATTGCTGGGAATGGGTCAGATGCGTAGTACTTATCAGACGACACCTTTGCCTTCCAGAGCGCATTTCCAGGTGTATAGGCTGGGAATGTAGGAGCTCCAAAGCTTCCATCAGGGTTCTTAACGGTTACAAGGTTTCGCTTGTCACCAACCATGAAGATTGCGAAGTCAAGAGCTTGACGAGGGAACTTAGAGTGTGGAGATACGGTGTAAATTCCGCCGCCCCATTCTCCTGAGTATGCAACAGACTCGCCTGCCCACTTAGGCATTGGAGCTGTTGCAATGTGTCCCGCTGGAATTGCAAAAGAGCTCGCTGGGCGAAGTACGAACTCGCCCCACCATGATGGTCCGAGGTTTGCAACGATCTTTCCAGCTTGTCCAACATCCTTGACATAGCCTGCGTCGAAGTAGCTTCGTGTATCGAGAACTCCGCTATCAACCAAAGGCTGGATCAACTTGGCAACACGTGTGCACTTAGGGCTAGCGGTGTTGATGACAACACGAGTAGCTGACTTCTCTTGGTTAAGAGGGCACTGTGAAGGCCAGAGATACGAGGCGTAGAAGCCCTGATCTCCGACTGCACCAAGTGAATATCCTGGGTGGTTCTTGGCAATGTCTGCGCCAAGTGCTGCCCATTCATCCATTGTGGTTGGAACTGTGTATCCAAATTGCTTGAAGAGAGTTGTGTCATACCAGAGCACTGTTTGCGCAAGGTCATTCTTGACGCAGTATGTACCGGTTGCACTCTTGCACCAGTCATTACCGTGTCCGAAGTTTGCAACCTCAGCCTTAGTAAGCAACTTATCCAAGTTCAACGCATTGTTGATCAATGGATTCTTCAAAACCGAAACGTCATTTGGTGGGCCGAAAACTACATCTGGCCAACCCTTTTTAACGCGGTTAAATAGCTGAACCTTTGCGAGCAAATCTGCTTGTCCATGAAGTTCGACTTTGACATCGACTTTGCCCTTCATGATCGTTGCATAAAGCTTCGCGCCAGGTAGACGAGGTGCATCCACCCAGATTGTGATTGA
>JAPLBP010000016.1:8978-16049 GCA_026392695.1 Actinomycetota bacterium
CACCATTGCGCCACCGACAACAACAGCAGTTGCAACTGCCATCACTGAATACTTTCGTTTCAAGGTATCCCCCGTTTCGTGTCTGGCGTCAGCTTTTCCTCTTGCCGATCTGACCAGTTGCGGGAATACTATGTCGGAAATACTATTTCGTATAGTATTTACAAAAAGTTTTTTGTGTCGGTTTTCCGGGCAAAGGGCTTTGAGCCCAAAACCCAGAAAGTGCTTAAAAAGAGTTATCGAGAAGTTATACGAAACGAGGGCTAGCCGAATGAAGATAACTAACGTAGACGTGGTTTTGGTTGAGAAAACCGCCTTCTCCCCCGCCTTTGTGTGGCGGAAAGGTCTACCTGGATCCGACGGCGCCATCACCGCTGGCTGGCTGGTCATCGAGACCGATGCAGGAATAACTGGATTTGCACCCGTAGGCCGTGGACCCATCCTGAAGGACTATGTCGATCGTCGCTTTCGCGCAGAACTTATCGGCCAAGATCCCCTTAACCGCGAATATCTTTGGGAACGCGTGTGGGAGCTAGACCGAATCGAAAGATTTGCAGTTAATTTAACGCACGTCATTGACGTAGCCCTCTGGGATATTGCAGGAAAACTAGCGGGACTTCCTGTCTGGCAACTTCTCGGCGGATTCCGCGAATCTATTCAGGCATATGCCTCCACTGTTACCTACTCCTCCATCGAAGAATTTCTTGATATCGCTGACCAATGCCTCGCACTTGGATATCCAGCAATAAAGTTGCACGCATTTGGTGATGCGAAAAAAGATGCCGAACTTGGTCGTCGGCTTCGCGCCCACGTCGGTGATGACATCCCTCTGATGTACGACGGTTCAGCGGGTTTTGATTTAATGGACGCAGTTTATTTGGGTCACGCACTCGATGATGCAGGTTTCCTTTGGTACGAAGAACCGATGCGCGAATTCAGCGTGACAGCTTATAAATGGCTGGGCGAAAGAGTCCGCATCCCTCTTCTTCTCGGAGAAGTTACTGACGGTGCACACATGAGCGCTGGTGATTTTGTTGCCACAGGCGTGGCTTCTGCACTTCGCACAAGCACCTTCCTTCGTGGCGGCTTTACAGGCGCAATGAGAATCGCGCACCTTGCAGACGCATATCACCTACGCGCAGAAGTACACGGAATGGGCCTGGAGAGCGCACATCTTTGCATGGCAATAAAGAACAATACGTATTACGAATCCCTCGTATGGGGCAATCCGACAACTCGTGAATCCTACGTTGATAAAAATGGTTTGGTTCATGCACCACGAGATCCAGGTGTGGGCTATGAAGGACAATGGAAAGAATTCGGCGTTCCAGCAGGTTTAGAGAAATACGCCAAGTAAGCCATATGCCCATAACTTTCACCCGCATGCGAACCTTTGATGTTCGCTTTCCAACTTCTCAGATGTTGGATGGCTCTGATGCGATGAATGCCGACCCTGACTATTCGGCTGCATATCTTCGTATAGAAACGTCGGAGCCAGATCTGTCAGGTGACGCCTTTGTTTTCACGATTGGGCGAGGAAATGACGTGCAAGTACGGGCAATCGAAATCATGGCCGAAAAGATTGCTGGTCTAGAACTTGAGTACGCCTTTGAACATATTGGTGATATCGCGCGTGACTTGTCAGCCGATAGTCAGCTGCGTTGGTTAGGGGCGGACAAAGGTGTCTTTCACATGGCCGCAGGTGCGGTGCTTAACGCACTCTGGGATTTATTTGCAAAAAATTGCTTTCTGATATGACCCCACAACAGCTCGTGGCAACTATTGATTTTCGCTATATCTCGGATGCACTCACAGCTGAGGAAGCACTTTCGATTCTCGAAAAAGGCTTCGCAGGTCGAAAGAGTAATGAGGAGATCTTGCTCAAAAAGGGCCTGCCGGCGTACACCACTACCCCAGGATGGCTTGGCTATACGGATGAAAAAATGCTTCATCTGACTCAAGAGGCAGTTGACGCTGGGTTCGGATTAATTAAATACAAATGTGGAAAATCTCTTGCGGATGATCGTCGCAGACTCGCAAAGATTCGCGAAATTGTTGGGCCAGATTTTCCCATTGCAATCGACGCCAACCAAGTATGGGATGTCGATGTCGCCATCGCATGGGTTAACGCCCTAAAGGAGTTTGACCTGCAATGGATTGAAGAACCTACTCATCCAGATGATGTTGTAGGTCACGCGCGAATCGCTCGTGAAGTCGCCCCGACTCGCGTGGCCACGGGCGAACACGCTAGTTCTCGCATAATTTTTAAACAACTTTTGCAAAGCGATGCAATCAAGGTGATGCAAATTGATGCGACACGAGTCGCAGGAGTTAATGAAAACATTGCGAACATTCTGCTAGCAGCTAAGTACGGTATCCCAGTCTGCCCTCACGCCGGTGGTGTAGGACTGTGCGAGGTCGTTCAACATCTTGCAATGTTTGATTCAGTCGCCGTAACCGGGCATCACAGCCAGCGAGTAGTTGAATACGTTGATCATCTTCACGAACATTTTGTGGAGCCAACCAATGTGGTGCGTGGGGCGTATATGCCGCCAAAAGCGCCCGGTTCTGGTGCACAAATGGTGGAATCAACCATTGCCGAATTTGTGTTCCCTACCGGGATTTATTGGAGTTCAGAAAAAGGCAAGGCACATGCACTCTCCAGCAATACAGCACATTCATCCAGCGACATTCTGATTAACGAAAAGATAGGAGCACGGTGATGTCAACTGAATTCACTGGACTACACGCAATCGTCACGGGGGCTGGCTCAGGAATTGGCTTAGCCGTTGCTCAGGGTCTGCATGCGGCAGGTGCCGAGGTTTACGGATTCGACATCGCTCAAGGCGAGATGGCAGGAGTAGCAAAGTGGATATTCTGCGATGTTGCTAGCGATGAGAGCGTCGCGACAGCCTTTGAAACACTTGCCAAGTCCACGGATGTTATCGACATCGTTTCGAATAACGCCGGCGTCGGTGCGGTAGGTACCATTCTGGACGCAACGACTGAAGAGTGGCTCCACCTACTCAACATCAATGTGGTTGGCATTAGTCGTGTCTCTGCTGGAGCAATTCCATTTCTTCGAAAATCCAAAGCAGGTTCGATTGTAAATACATGCTCCATCGCCGCAACAGCTGGACTCCCAAAGCGCGCTGTCTACAGCGCCAGTAAGGGGGCTGTAATGTCACTAACTCAGGCAATGGCAGCTGACTTTATTGCTGATCGGATTCGCGTGAACTGCGTGAATCCCGGAACTGCAGATACGCCTTGGGTAGCTCGATTGCTTTCCCAAGCGGCCAATCCGACAAGTGAGCGCGCGGCACTGGAAAGCCGACAACCTCTGGGGCGTTTAGTTTCAGCCGCAGAAGTGGCGAACGCGATCATGTATTTGGCTAGCCCACGTCAGGCTTCCACAACCGGGACAATATTGCCTGTTGACGGAGGCATGTTCGGCCTTCGCCTTCCTAAATAGTTCTATCAAAACGGCGGCGGGACTATGTCAAAGGTGCAAGTAAGGACTAACCTGCCGTTTGTGCCGAAGCCAGCTACAAAAAAGACTCCTCGACGCTCGGTCCTGTCCGATGAAATCCACGAAATGATCAAAGCGATGATCTTTAGCCACGAAATCGCTCCCGGACAGCGGGTAAATATCGATGCTTTAGCAGTTCGTTTAGAAGTTTCTCAAACACCAATCCGTGAAGCACTCGCTCGTTTGGAGTCTGAAGGACTAATCGCGAAAGAGCCTCTAAAAGGATTCTCTGCGACCCCGTTGCTGACCGTCAAAGAATTCGATGACCTCTTTCAATTTCGGCTTCTCATTGAACCGTGGGCCGCAGAGCAAGCGGCAAAGAACATTGATTCAGTTGGTGCTGCCGCTTTGAAAGCCGAGATGCACAGCGCTCAGACTGCACTTAAATTCAAAGACGATGATCAAGTCGAAGCGCTTACCGAACATGATGCGCGCTTTCATGGACTCATCGCGAGTATGTCCGGAAATGAATCTCTGCGAGCGTCTTTTGATCGAACGCATTGTCATCTCCACCTCTTTCGTCTTTTCGTAGCCTCCAAACAAGGTCTGGTTGAGCCAGAGCTTCGTTCCAAATTTGTTCAAGATCTTTTTGAGCAGTACTACCAGTCTGATTCTGGTCAGTTAGCAATAAAGCAACACTCCGAAATTACCAAAGCAATATTGGGTAAAAATGGAAAACTCGCAAAGTCTGCAATGCATAAACATATTGAGTCTTCTCTTCGACGTTTCTCCCCGGCGGCGCAGGCAATAAACGAAAGTTGATCGTTGACATCACTTCAATTCTCGGAGTAAAGTCCGATCCTATAGGATTTAGTACATCGATCTAAGGGGAAACTATGTCGTCACCTGTCATTACCAATGTTGAAATCCGTGCCTGCCGCGGAGGTGACGAATTAAATTCCCACGATGCTGTATCAGCCGTTCAACTCCCTGGTGGTTCCCGCCCGGACTTCACAGTCATCACCCTCACAACTTCTGATGGCGTGACCGGAACTTCGTTTGGTTTCGGAGCACTTGATGCAAAGGTTGCGGCCGCAACTATGTCTCAAGTAAAACCATTTTTTCTAGGTCGCAGTCCCCACGATGCGGCAAAGAATATGAAGGATTTCGAACTCTTTGATCGTCGATGGAACCATGTTCCGATTTATTCCTATGCTCCCTTTGATAATGCATGCTGGGACATCGTAGGCAAGATGGCGCATCAGCCTGTATATAAATTGTTAGGCGCCTCACGCGAAAAAGTTCCGCTATATGTGAGTTCGATGTTCTTGCCCGGTCCTGATGAGTACGTGGCTCAAGCCCTTGCGGTAAAAGCTAAAGGTTACAAGGGCTACAAACTCCACCCTCCTGGAGATGTTGATATTGACATTGCGTGCTACCGCGCAGTTAGAGAAGCGGTGGGCGATGACTTTATTCTTATGGCCGACCCAGTTATCGCTTACAACTATGAGCAAGCGCTGAAGGTTGGACGTGAATTGGAAAAATTGAACTACCGCTGGCTGGAGGAACCACTCCTGGACGTTAATTTCAACGGACTAAAGAAGCTTCGCGAAAAGTTAGATATCCCTATCTGTGGCACTGAAGTTCTGGCAGGTGCGCACTATTCAACTGCCTACTGCATTAAAGAAGGAATCGTAGATATCGTGCGCAGCGACGTTTCTTGGCGCGGAGGAATCACCTCCGTCATGAAAACAGCCCACGTGGCAGAGGCTTTCGGAGTTCAATGCGAACTCCACACAACCATCTACCACGCCATGGAGCAGATCCAACTCCATCCATCTCTTGCCATCGTTAATTGTGAATTCTTTGAAACGCTCTTTCCATTCGATGACTTCGATTTCGGCACGAAGAGCAAACTCAATATTCAAGATGGCTATGTGATGGCTCCTGTCGGAGAAGGTCTCTGTATCGATTACGACTGGGATTTCATCGATGCACACACAGTTTCGATTCTCTGATTACTCTTAGGTCATGAAGGTCGGTCTGTTCGCAACGTGCATTAACTCGATCTATTTCACACGCACGGTTACTGCGACCCAGACCGTGCTTGAAAGACTCGGCGTTGAACTCGTTGAGACCGAGCAGGTGTGTTGCGGTCAAATGCACATCAACTCTGGCTACCCAGACTTGGCCAAACCCCTTGTCGACACCGTAGAAAAGAACTTCAAGGACTGTGACTTCATTGTCGCGCCATCCGCTTCTTGCATCGGATCTTTACGAGAACACGAAGACCGACCCGAACTCGTGGCTAAATGTTTCGATCTCTCCGAGTTTCTAGTGGATGTTCTCAAAGTGACAGATGTCGGCGCAACGTTCAATCACAAAGTCACCCTCCATACGACGTGCCACTCATTGCGCGTTGCAAAACTGGGCGACAAGCCACAGCAACTCTTGCGAGCGGTGCGTGGAATCGAACTCATCGAACTTCCCGAGTCAGATAGTTGCTGCGGATTTGGCGGCACTTTCAGCGTGAAGAACTCTGATGTCAGTGGCGCAATGCTTGCGGACAAAATGAGAAACATTTCGAGCACGAAAGCGGAATACGTTGTAAGCGCGGACAACTCTTGCCTAATGCACATTGGCGGGGGTCTCCAGCGCGAGAGATCTTCAATTGAAGTGATTCATCTGGCAGAAATATTGGCAAAAACAAATGGCTAAAGGTTATTCAGGAGTCTCGCTACCTTTCCCTACTTTGGCGAAGACCGCTCTTGAAGATACTCAACTTCGTACTAACTTGGCGCGGGCAACGACAACAATTCGCAACAAACGCGCCAAAGTTGTTGCAGAAGTTAATGATTGGGAGGCGCTGCGACAGGCCGGGCATGACATCAAGATGGAGTCGTTGTCCAATCTCTCTACGCACCTTGCCCAATTCGAAAAAGAATTTACCGCCGCCGGTGGCCATGTTCATTGGGCCCGAAATTCACAAGAAGCCTGTGAAATCGTTGCCCGAATCGCCAAGGAGAATCAAGTAACTTCAGTTGTAAAAGTGAAATCTCTTACAACCGATGAGATCAACCTCAATGAATATCTTGGCGCTCGTGGAATAGAAGCGAAAGAAACTGATTTAGCCGAACTTATCGTTCAACTTGCAGATGAGCATCCTTCTCATATTCTTGTTCCGGCAATTCATAAGAATAGAGATCAGATTCGTGACCTTTTCGTTGAGAAGATTGCCGAAGCCCCAGAGGGCTTAAGCAATAATCCACGAGAACTAGCTATGACCGCCCGCGTTCATTTACGCAATCGATTTCTTAGCGCCCGTATGGCCGTCAGTGGCGCTAATTTTGCAATCGCTGAATCAGGCACGCTCTGCGTTGTGGAATCAGAAGGTAATGGTCGAATGTGCCTTACACTCCCCGAAATTCTCGTCTCCGTCGTGGGCATCGAAAAGATTCTGCCCAAGTGGACCGACCTAGAAGTCTTTCTTCAACTTCTCCCCCGCTCATCCACCGGCGAGAGGATGAATCCATATACAAGTTTTTGGACCGGTGCAGGAGATGGTCCCTCACAACGCCACGTCATCTTGCTCGACAATGGTCGAA
>JAPLBP010000093.1 GCA_026392695.1 Actinomycetota bacterium
CGCTTCAAGATAAGGTTTCCCACCGGTTTACCGGGTAAGGCCCCCAGCTAGACGACTGGGTTGATAGGCCGGAAGTGGAAGAGGCGTAAGCCTTGGAGCTGACCGGTACTAATAGGCCGAGGATTTAACTACAAAGCTGCTACGCGTCCACTGTGTGGTTCTCGAGATACGGTCGAGAACCAAATGATTGATATCTCAATAGAGTTTCGGCGACCATAGCGTGAGGGAAACACCCGGCTCCATTCCGAACCCGGAAGTTAAGCCTCACAGCGTCGATGGTACTGCACGGGTGACCTTGTGGGAGAGTAGAACGTTGCCGAACATCCTTTATAGAGAGGGGCACTTTTAACTAAGTGCCCCTTTTCTATTTTCAATTTATGCTAGATCCACTCGGAATGGAGTAAAACGATGGACTCGACTAGTGATTCAAGGAGACCGCCTTCACGTTCGGGCTCAGGTCGTCCGGCAGCTGGCCGTCCATCATCGCGTTCAACATCAGGTCCTTCTTCAAGTGGGAGGCCATCATCTGGCCGTCCATCTGAAAGAAGTTCCTCCGAAAGAAGTTCGGGCGATTCATCCGGTCCGAGATCTGCAGCTTCGCGTCCACTGAACAGTTCTTCTGATTCACCACGTTCTGACAGACCCCGTAGCGATTCACCACGTTCTGACAGACCCCGCAGTGATGCACCACGAGGTGGTCGCCCTGATCGTCCTGGAGCAACTCGACCAGGAATATCGAAAACTGCCGGTGATAGAGGAGGACGAGCTGTAACGCCTCGAACTCCAATGGGCCGTTCTCAAGATCCCACTCGTTTTCGTCCACGAATTTTTGAACCTGTTATTCCAGATGAAGTTACGGGTGAAGAGTTAGAGAAGTCTGCGCGAGCAGAGTTGCTATCGCTTTCTGCAGATAACGCAAAAGTAGTAGCTCGCCACTTAGTGTGCGTAAGTTTATTTATTGATTCAGATCCTGATCGGGCTTATTTGCATGGAATGGCAGCGGCTCACCATGCCGGACGATTAGCAGTTGCTCGTGAATCAGCTGGCTACGCGGCTTATCGTGCAGGCAAATACGAAGTAGCTCTACGTGAATTACGGGCTGCACATCGAATTTCAGGAGACGTGTCTATCTGGCCCGTGATGGCCGATTGCGAACGTGGTCTTGGACGGCCGGAGAAAGCCCTCGAAATGGCGGGTTCGGCTGAAGTAAAGAAATTGGAAAAGCCCGAAGAGATAGAGATGCGAATTGTCGCTGCCGGAGCACGAAAAGATTTAGGTCAATTAGATGCTGCGGTAATCACTCTCACGTGCAAAGACTTGAAAAATGAATCTGCAGAATGGGCAGTTCGATTGCGTTACGCCTACGCGGACGCCCTTGAATCCGTAGGTCGTCGCGAAGAGGCAATGGAGTGGTTTCGCAAATGTGCAGCAATAGATGTCGACGAAGTCACGGACGCGCATGATCGATCGGGCGATTGATAAGTTACCCACACCTTCTCGATTTTCTTTCGTTCTTGTCGCACCCTCCAGAGATTCTTCAACTTCACGGCATCATCTAAGACGCCCGAATAGTAGGAGATCGTAATGGCAACATCATTGAAGAAGGATTCTGGAGAAGAGCTTGTCGACAACACCGTTAACTCGGTTCTAATTCGCGGACGTGTTTCTTCCGCCGGAATTGAGAAAACGCTTCCTAGTGAAGATCGCGTGGTGGAATTTCGGGTCGTTCTCACCCGTGAAAATCGGACCGGAGTGGACGTTCTCGATATCGGTGCATGGAATTCTAAAGCCAGGAAAAGGGCTCTATCTCTGAAAATCGATGAATGGGTTGAGATTGAAGGCTCCATTCATCGACGTTTTTGGAAGGGCCCGCAAGGACTAGCGAGCCGCTGGCAAATTGAAGCAAGCGATATCACTAGAATTTAGGTAGCGTTTAGGCATAGAGATCGAAATCAAAGAAGGCGAGAACCACATGGCGAGCGATATTTTCAGCACTCTTCGGGTGTACCTTTCAAAATTCTCTGAAGGTGACCGTAATCCCAGTGAGGCTGTTGCCGCATTGAACACCTGGCTCAGAGACAGCGGCGAAAGCATCAAGATCAAAATCGAAGAGGAAGTTGAGCGTTCGGTCAAGCGAATGGGCTTCGTTAAGCAAGAAGATTTCGATCGCCTAGTGGCTGAAGTAGAGACCCTTCGTTCGTCCAAGGGCGCCTCCGAGGGTTCTCCCAAGGCTAAAGCTAAAGCACCTAAAAAAGCGGCGGCAAAGAAAGTTTCAAGTCCGGTTGTTAAGAAACCCACCGCCAAATCTTCAGCTGTAAAGAGCGCGAGCAAGAAGAGCGTGTCGACGAAAGGTAAAAAATAGTGGAAAAACTCAAGATGGAAGAATTTGTTGAACGAGTTACCCTCGATCTAGATTCAATCGATTCATTGCCCATAGGCGAACACGCTCAGCGCCTTGAAAACGTTCATCGTTCTCTGGAAGCCACGCTTTCAACGATTGATGGTCTCTAAAGAAGAATATGAAGACTCGACTGGATTCTGAATTGGTCAGGCGCGGCTTGGCTCGCTCTCGTGACCATGCTGCGGATTTGATCGAGTCTCGATCTATTTTGGTTGGAGGAATTCCAGCATCTAAACCTGCAACGCAAGTCGATGCCGAAACATCAATTGTGCTCCAAGGCGAACGCGATGACTTTGTGTCGCGCGGTGGTCACAAATTGGCGGGAGCGCTAGATGCATTTACGGACATCATTGTTGAAGGTAAGCGATCATTGGATGCGGGAGCTTCCACGGGCGGATTCACTGATGTTCTTCTGCGTAGAGGAGCATCACAAGTAGTAGCGGTTGATGTGGGCTACGGGCAACTCGCATGGGAATTGCGTCAAGATCCACGTGTAATTATTTTAGATCGAACAAATATTCGCCATCTCACGGGTGAAATGGTGGGGGAGCCCATTGATCTTGTTGTTGCCGATCTTTCCTTTATCTCCCTTACTTTGGTACTTCCTGCTTTGGCGGCTGTTTCGAAATCAGAAGCCGACTTTGTTCTGATGGTGAAACCACAATTTGAAGTCGGGCGAGAACGCCTCGGTGCGGGTGGAGTAGTAAGAGATCCTGCGCTGCGACGTACAGCTGTGATGGATGTTGCAGAGTCCGCATACGATGTTGGACTTGGAACTTTGGGAATCGCTGCCAGTCCGTTGCCAGGTCCAGCCGGCAATGTCGAGTATTTCCTCTGGTTACGACGAGGCGCGGGTGAAATTGACTTAGATGCGTTGGACCACGCCATTGCAATTGGGCCTCAATGATTTCCCAAGGTCGATCCATTCTTTTTGTCGTCAATCCAAATAGGAGTGATGCACGAGCAGCGGCAGATGAATTAGCTGATTTCTTCCGCGCTTCCGGTTTTGCGCTGTATGCCAATCCCGAAGCAGAGCTGTCAGGAATCCCCGACTTTGACGCACAACACCTCACCTCGGTAGAACTTGCAATCGTTCTGGGCGGTGACGTGCACCGCAGTGCTAGAAAAGAATTATATTGTTGATGAGCGCTTAGTTCTTGGATATTCAGTGATGCGCAATGAGAACGAAGTTTCCCTCGGTTGGGCTCTCAACGAAGTTACCGTGGAGCGAAACGAAACGACGATGGTAGAACTCTTCGTACAGATTGATCATCGCCCTCTTTCACGGTGGGGATGTGATGGATTGATTTGCTCAACCCCTACTGGATCCACCGCTTATGCATTTTCTGCTGGCGGGCCGGTAGTTTGGCCCCAGGTAGAAGCATTCGTTGTCCTGCCGATATCTGCCCACGCCCTTTTTTCAAAACCCCTTGTAGTTTCTGCGCAATCCACTGTGGTCATACACGTGGAGTCATCCGATGCGCTGCTCTCGGCAGACTCCCGCCGAAAATTTCAACTTATCCAAGGAGATCGAGTTGTGATGACGCGGGACAGAGAAACTGTCCGCTTAGCGCATCTCAAGGAGATTCTTTTTACGGACCGCTTAGTAGCCAAATTTAAATTGCCTATTGAAGGTTGGCGCGGTGAGTGATCGTTCATCATTAGAGGAAATCAATATTCGAGGAATCGGCCTAATCGAAGAAGCATCCCTTCAGTTATCTAGTGGTTTGACTGTTTTTACAGGCGAAACAGGCGCGGGTAAAACAATGATTCTTACGGCTCTGTCGCTTGTACTAGGAGAGAAAGTAGATGCCTCTTTAGTTAGACAAGGTAAAGATCGACTCACTGCTAGCGCCACTTTTCACGTAAACCACGAAATTGAGAAACAGGCTATAGAGCGCGGAGCATCAATTGAAGACCGAACGCTAATTTTGACTAGAACTTTGGGAACTGATGGGCGAAGTAAAGCGTCCGCTGGGGGAGTGAACGTTCCCTCGGGCGTACTTTCGGACTTGGGGGAATCCCTCGTTGAGATTCATGGCCAAGCAGCCAGTATGAGCCTGAGTAAAGCCTCGAAACAAAGAGAACTCATAGACAATTTCGGCGGGCCGGAAATAGATTCGGCTTTGGATATTTACAAGAATTCTTTAAATAGCTTTTTAGAATTGAAAAAGAAAATTCTTTCTTTACGTAAGAGTGCTTCTGGTAGAGAAAAAGAATTGGCTGCATTGGAAGAATTTTCGCAGTCGTTTTTAAAGGTGAAACCTCAAGCCCAGGAATTCACGGGCCTTTCTTCGGAGATTTCTCGACTTTCCTCCGTTGAAGCGCTCCGTTTCGCGATGAACCAAGCGGCAGAGATTCTAGATGGAGAGGATTCTGGCATTTTGACTTCCCTGTCTACCGCCAAGCGTGCCTTGGAGTCGGTGGCTGATAAGGATCCCCTGATTGGTTCAATTTTGGACAATGTCGCTGAAAGCTATTTTCTTTTGGCTGAGGTGACGACGAACGCGCATCGATATTTATCTGATTTGGATGCAGATCCAGAACGATTGGAATTGGCGCAGCTTCGTCGCGCCGAGTTAACAACCTTCGTGAAGCGTTTTGCCGAATCGATCGAACCTGATGATCAAATCGAAGAGTTGATAAAGCGTTATGACCAGGTGGCCCTGAAGATCGAAGACCTTACTGGGGGAGACGAACGCATCTCCGTGCTCGAGAGCGAACTTGCAGGAGTACTGAAAGAACTCAACTCCTCTGCCAAGAGCCTTTCAGCACTTCGCGCAAAATACGCGGAACGCTTGTCGGATCTTGTCTCGCAAGAGATACATTCACTGTCTATGCCACATACTCAATTCATTTGTTCAATCCAATCTCCAGATTATTCAACTGCTTTGACCGAATCCACCTTTACGATCCACGGTTGCGATGAGATCGCTATGAATATTCGAACTCATGCGCAGGGCCCTTTGGTCTCCGTGGCAAAAGGGGCAAGTGGTGGCGAACTTTCTCGAATCATGTTGGCACTTGAAGTTGTGATCGCTCGCAGCGCTCCAGTGGGAACGTACATTTTTGACGAAATTGACGCAGGTGTGGGCGGCAAAGCGGCGATCGAAGTGGGCCGGCGGCTGCATTCTCTTTCTCGACATGCTCAAGTAATCGTCGTAACCCATTTACCCCAAGTCGCTGCCTGGGCTGATTCTCATTTCGTACTGACCAAAAATCAAGACGGATTTGTAAATCAAAGCAGCGTCACGAAGGTTACCGGCGAAGGTCGAGTAGAGGAGATCGCCAGAATGTTGGCTGGCCACGAAAGTTCAAAAAGTGCGCGTGAACACGCCGCAGAATTACTAGAAATGAACGAAGAGCGAAAATAGTCTTCAAGAGATGATAGGTTAGTCTTCCATGGGCCAGCCGCATGTGACTAAGCATTTATTCGTAACCGGAGGCGTGGCTTCAAGCCTCGGTAAAGGCCTCACCGCTTCTAGTTTGGGCAGACTTCTTCGCTCACGTGGCCTGAGAGTCACAATGCAAAAACTAGATCCTTACCTCAATGTGGATCCAGGCACCATGAATCCTTTCCAACATGGGGAAGTCTTCGTCACCGATGACGGTGCGGAAACTGATTTGGATATCGGCCATTATGAGCGTTTTCTCGACACCAATTTGCATGGTTCGGCGAATGTAACGACGGGTCAAGTTTATTCGCGTGTGATTGCTAGAGAACGTCGGGGGGAATACCTTGGCGAAACCGTGCAAGTGATTCCGCACATCACCAATGAAATTAAGGAACGGATTCGCGCGATGGCGAGTCCAGAGATCGACATAGTTATTACCGAAGTTGGCGGAACGGTTGGAGACATTGAATCTCAACCATTTCTTGAAGCAGCCCGACAAATTCGACAAGAGGTTGGAAGAGAAAACGTTTTTTATCTTCACGTCTCACTTGTGCCTTACATCGGTCCGTCCGGAGAGTTGAAAACGAAACCAACCCAGCACAGTGTTCAAGCGTTGCGAAGTATTGGTATTGCGCCGGACGCCATTGTTATTCGATCCGATCGCGCTATTCCTGCTGCTGTTAAGAAAAAGATTTCGATGATGTGCGACGTGGATCTGGAAGCAGTGGTCGCGGCAGTCGATGCTCCTTCAATTTACGACATTCCGAAAGTCCTTCATTCAGAAGGATTGGATGCTTATGTAGTCAGACGACTTGGTTTGCCTTTTAAGGACGTGGATTGGAAAGAATGGAACGCGCTACTCGAAAGAGTTCATCATCCCGCTCACCACGTGAAAGTGGCCCTTGTAGGAAAATATGTCGATCTTCCTGATGCCTACCTTTCGGTCACGGAGGCTCTTCGAGCTGGCGGTTTTGCCAATAATGCAAAGATCGAAATTAAATGGGTCGTTAGTGATGATTGTGAAACTGAAGCGGGTGCGAAAGAGCACCTTGGGGATGTAGATGCGATTTGCGTGCCAGGTGGTTTTGGGATTCGAGGGATCGAAGGAAAAGTTGGAGCACTTAAATTTGCGCGCGAAGCTAAAATTCCTACCTTGGGGTTGTGTCTTGGCTTACAGTGCATGGTGATCGAAGCCGCGAGAAATCTGGCGGGTATCGCCGATGCCAATTCGGCTGAGTTCGCTCCTGAAACCCTTTCGCCTGTGATTTCGACCATGTCAGATCAACGTGCTGTTGTTAAGGGTGAAGCTGATATGGGTGGAACGATGCGCCTTGGACTTTATGTATCCAAACTTGTTTCTGGATCACTTGTCTCAGAGCTTTATGGTTCCCTTGAGATCTCCGAGCGTCATCGTCATCGTTACGAAGTAAATAATGCGTATCGCGAACAACTTAACAAAGCAGGAATTGTTTTTTCTGGAATTTACGTCGATCGCGATCTTGTTGAGTTTGTCGAGTTACCCCGTGAAGTGCACCCCTTTTATGTAGGAACTCAAGCGCACCCGGAATTCAAATCGAGACCAACTCGACCTCATCCGCTCTTTGAAGGGTTGATTGCAGCCGCATTGCGAACAAAGGGAGTGGACCACGCAAGCTAAAGCGCGTGTACCCTTGCAGTAAGCAATCTTAATAATTGGAGTTCAAAATGATCGTTGGTGTTCCCAAAGAGATTAAAAGTCAGGAATCTCGAGTTGCAATTACGCCTGAAGGAGTCGGCGAATTTATTCGCGCAGGACATACCGTTGTAATTGAAGCTGGCGCCGGCGTTGGATCTGCGATTACGGATAACGACTTTATCGCCACTGGCGCCAAGATCGTGGATAGTGCAGATGAAGTATGGAAATCTTCGGACTTGATTCTTAAAGTTAAAGAGCCGATCGCTGTCGAATATCCGAAAATGAGAAAAAGTCAGATTCTTTTTACGTACTTGCATTTGGCTGCTTCAAAAGAATGCACGGATGCTCTTGTTGCAAGTGAAACTACGGCGATCGCTTATGAAACTGTCGAAGTTAATGGCCAACTTCCATTACTTGCTCCCATGAGTGAAGTAGCAGGGCGAATGGCGACACAAGTAGGTGCGTCTGCGCTTCAAAAACCACATGGCGGGAGAGGTGTCTTATTGGGCGGAGTGCCGGGAGTTGCTCCGGGAAAAGTTGTCGTTATTGGTGGGGGAGTTGCGGGTCTTAACGCGGCAGTCATTGCCATGGGAATGGGTGCGGATGTAACGATTATCGATCGCAACATCGCTCGACTTCAATATATTGATGCGCTTTATGCCGGCAGGATTAAAACGCTTGCTGCCTCTCATCACGCTATAGATAGCCAAGTCACAAGAGCTGATCTCGTGGTCGGAGCAGTTCTAGTTCATGGAGCGAAGGCGCCAAAATTAGTTAGTAACGAGCAGGTGAAAGCGATGAAGCCCGGCTCAGTCCTGGTCGATATAGCCATTGATCAAGGTGGCTGTTTCGCCGACTCTCGCGCAACTACACATGCCGAACCTACATATCAAGTACACGAAAGTATTTTCTATTGTGTAGCAAATATGCCGGGTGCGGTTCCCGTTGCTTCGACGTATGCACTTACAAATGCCACGCTTCCATATGCCTTGGCAATTGCTAACAAAGGGTGGAGACAAGCAATAGATTCTGATAAAACATTGGCGAGTGGACTCAATGTTCACGAAGGTAAGATCTATTACGAAGCAGTGGCCCGCGCTCACAATTACGAATACGCGACTTTGACGTCGTAATATAGATGACATTTGCGAGTGAGGCGCGAGCCTTTCTTGATTATTTGCGCGTCGAACGCGGACTCGCTGAGAATTCGATTCTTGCGTATCAGCGCGACCTTCGTCGCTTCGGGGATTTTCTTGATGAAAGAAGTTCCGCGATAGAGGATGTCACTGCACAAATTGTTCTGGATTATCAAGGATCACTGCGTGAAGCCCAACAAGCAGAGTCGAGCATCAGTCGCAGCCTTTCAGCGCTTAGATCATTCTTTGCTTATCTCACCCGTGAAAAGAGTTTTACAAATCCAATGGGAGAAATTGAACAATCACGCCAGGTTCGTCGACTTCCAAAAGCATTGACTTTCTCGGAAGTTCTCTCCTTGATCGAGGCATCTTCAAGCGATGGGTCTCCAATTCACTTACGAGAACGCGCTTTACTCGAACTCCTCTACGGTACCGGTGCTCGAGTGAGCGAAATAGTTGGACTAGATGTCGCGGACTTTCTTTCGGTAGAAACCGGCGTTGGTGCTGTAGAAACGCTGAAGCTAAAAGGCAAAGGAGGCAAAGAGCGCATCGTCCCACTAGGTAGTTATGCAAGCGCAGCGGTGCACGAGTACCTGGTGCGAGTAAGACCGGACCTTGCTTTGAAATCTAAGAGGCCAAGTAGTGCGCTCTTTCTCAATATGAGAGGGACACGTTTAACTCGTCAATCTGCATGGCAGTTTGTTCTAGATGCCGCCACCAAGGTCGGCCTCGAATCAAAAGTTTCTCCGCACGTTTTTAGGCACTCCTATGCCACGCATCTGCTAGATGGGGGAGCAGATATTCGGGTCGTTCAAGAATTGTTAGGACACGCCTCAGCTACTACAACCCAGATTTACACGCTGATCACGATAGACAAGATTCGCGAGAGTTACAGTTCCGCTCACCCGCGAGCCCGATAGAAAATTTGTTAGAGACCTCGAAGTCGTCGAGCGAGAATGCTTTGCTCGCCCTTAGCTTCCAAGTCAGCGATGATGACGGCAATCGATTCGCGAACAATCCGTCCTCGATCTGCTGCGAGTCCAAGATCGCCTCTAAGTAAAAGTCTGGCTTGGTCTAAATCAAAAAGTTCTTCAGGAGAAAGATAGACTGTAATTTTCTCCTCATGTCTTTCGCGCCCAGAGGGTGATCGATCCAGCGCTGCAACTCTTCGGCGTGAGGTAGTCCGAACGCCTTTCTTTGGAGAAACTGGTACGGGGACCGGTGACGGTGTGGCTGCATTTTCGATCGGTGTATCACGAACGGCGATAAGTGAAGGAGCAGAGGGACGGAATAATTCGTCAGCTCCTGGCAAACTTGCTCTGCGACTCATCGTGCGCCTCCGATAGCGATTAATTCACGAGCAAGACGTCGGTATGACGCAGCTCCTCCAGAACTTCCTGCATATGTAGTGATGGGCTCCCCGGCGACGGTCGTTTCAGGAAAGCGAACTGTTTGTGCAATTACTGTTTCAAAAACTTTGTCTGGGAAAGCCTCAAGGATTCTTTCCAGGACTTCTCTGCTGTGCAACGTCTTCTTGTCATACATCGTCGCGAGAATCCCGATTAATTTAAGTGTCGGGTTCAGACTCACTCGAACTCTTTCCAAGTTCTCTTGCAATTGTGCGAAACCGCGGAGGGCAAAAAACTCGCATTGCAATGGAACAATGACGCCTTCGGCGGCGGTGAGAGCGTTGAGGGTGAGTAGCCCCAATGTAGGCTGACAATCGATCAAAATGATGTCGTAGTAGTCACTTACTGCGGCAAGACGTCGCTTGAGAAAATACTCGCGGGCCATTTCATTGACGAGAGTTACTTCCGCGCCAGCTAACTCTTTGTTTGCCGGAAGCAGATCCATTCCTGGGATCGATGTCTTCAAAATTACCTTTTCGATATCGGAATGAGCGTCCATAAGAATTTGATAAACAGTTTCTTCTTGCTTGAGATCGTGAGCACTCACGCCTAATCCGACCGATAGGGCGCCCTGTGGATCAAAGTCCACGAGAAGCACTTTTCGACCAAGCTCAGCCAAGCTCGCACCAAGGTTGATCGTGGTGGTGGTTTTGCCGACCCCGCCTTTTTGATTAACCACGGCGATGATGGCCGCATTTCCGTGCTCTGTGAGCGGTTTTGGCACTGGCCAACTTTTCGGTGTTCTCTTGAGGAGGGTGGAAGTTGTTGCCACATCATCATCAAATGTCGATTTAACGCTCAATCGAGAAACCTCTCTGCCGCTTTATGGTGGACTCTACGCAAGGAGATTGGCCTCGGCAAGTGGCCAATTGTGCGATAGCGAGCCTAAAAATAAAGTACCGTTCGCAAGTGGATGTAACAGCGCATGATGTCGATCAGGAGATAGCTTCCGGATTTGACGTGCATCTTGATAATTTTGAAGGCCCTTTTGACCTGCTTCTTCAGCTTATCTCTCGCCATCGAATGGATATCACCGAGGTCGCGCTAAGCGAAGTGACCGACGAATTCATCTCCTTTATTCGCGCTCTCGAGCTATCTGGTGAAGGATGGAAACTCGATCAGGCCACTGAATTCTTGGTGGTAGCGGCCACGTTGTTGGACCTTAAGGCGGCCCGACTCCTCCCAAGTGGGGAGGTGGAGGACGAAACAGATTTAGCGCTCTTAGAAGCTCGCGACCTTCTCTTCGCTCGCCTTCTGCAATATCGAGCATTTAAAGAGATTGCGGCGACTTTCCAGGACCGCATTGCTCTAGCGGATAAGGTTTTTCCTCGTCTCACCGCCTTAGATCCCGCGCTGGCATCCCTGCTTCCCGAGGTTCTGATAGGCGTAGGTGCTCAAAGGTTCGGTGCCATAGCCGAACGAGTACTCGCGCCCCGTGTGACCCCCACAGTTGCCATGGAACACCTTCACTTGCCACTGGTAAGCGTTGCGGAAGAGTCTCGCTGGGTCGTGGATGCCCTACGTAGGACGCGGTCCATGAGTTTTCGCAATCTCGTAGCCGAGGCTGAGAGCACCTTGGTCATCGTGGCACGTTTTCTTGCCTTATTGGATCTCTATCGGCAAGGTGCATTGCGATTCGACCAAGTTTCCGCCCTTGGGGAACTACAAATTAGTTGGACAGGGCCGGATTCTGGCCAGATAGAGGCCGGAGATGAGTTCGATATACCGGTTCCAGACCTATTAAGTGAGACAGAGGAGGGTTCAAATGTCTGAACTTGATCTTAACGGTTCAATAGAGGCGATCCTTATGGTCGTCGATGAACCAGTAACCGAAATGACACTTGCTCATGTCTTAGAAAGTCCTATCGAAGAGGTTGTTAAGAGCTTGGCCTCGCTTCAGACACAATATGACGATCGCGGCTTCTCGCTCCGCCAAGTAAATGGGGGATGGCGCTTCTATAGCCGTCCTGAATACCACGCAGTTGTAGAGAAATTCGTCCTGGATGGTCAACAATCGCGTCTAACCCAGGCTGCATTGGAGACCTTGGCAGTCATTGCCTACCGTCAGCCGGTATCAAGGGCACGCGTCTCGGCGATCCGAGGGGTTAATGTCGAAGCGGTGATGAAGACGCTGGTCACCCGTGGGCTTGTTGAGGAAGCAGGGGTTGAGCCTGAAACAGGCGCGATTCTTTATGTTACGACGAGTTATTTCCTTGAGCGATTAGGTTTAAATTCCATCCATGATTTGCCTGCGCTGGCGCCTTATCTGCCCGATCTCGATCGTCTTGACGAGGTATTAAGCGCGCTTACTGACTGATAGTTCGTGCGCTAGACTCTCTCTTTACTGCTCTTCCTGTGAAGGATTGGACGCCATGACCCTCATTCGCCTTAATAAAATTATTGCCGACGCCGGTATAACAAGCCGCCGCGGCGCCGATGAACTTATCTTCGAAGGCCGTGTGAGCGTTGACGGAAACATAGTACGCGAGATGGGTAGCAAATATGACCCAGATAAGTCTATTGTTATGGTTGATGGTGAGACAATCAAGGCAAGTTTGACTAAGACTTATCTCGCACTTCATAAACCTAGAGGCGTTGTGTCGACCATGTACGACCCTGAAGGTCGGCCGTCTCTCTCTGATTTTATTTCCCTTCGAACCGAACGCCTCTTCCATGTGGGGCGATTGGACAAGGAGAGTGAAGGGCTCATCTTGCTTTCCAATGATGGAGATATGACTTTTCGGGCGACTCACCCTTCCTACGGGTTAGAAAAGACCTACCTCATTGAGTACGCCGGAAAGTTGCCTAGGGGAGCCGAAGATTCTCTTCGAAAGGGGATCGAATTGGAGGATGGTTTGGGGCGGGTTTTGGATTTCAAAGCGCTCTCGCCCACTTGGATTGAAGTGACCATTCATGAGGGTCGCTACCACATTATTCGCCGCTTGATGGAAGCTGTCGGCGTGGATGTGCTCAGACTGATTAGAACTCGATTCGGCCCAATTTTGTTAGGGGATATTCTCGAGGGGCGCTGGAGAGATCTCAACGAGGTTGAGTTAATAAATCTACGTAAGGCTTTAGATCTTTAACCATTTATCGATATCAACAAATGCCTGTGAATACAAATAAAACTGTTTATCGACATTCTTCGCAGTTCTAATAGACCATATATCGATATTTGAAATGGGAATTTGAGCACATATCCATCTCCCGAAAAACTATATATCGATAATTGTGGTGGCGCTTGATTAGCTAACGTTGGGGAACAGTACAGATATCGCTATATGGCGTCATAGCGATAAATAGTTTTACATTCATACCCATTTTTTGCACGCGGGAATTCCGGACACGCTAACGTTCTCCTATGTCCGTGCGTGCGATCCGAGGTGCCATTCAGGTCGGGGAGAACTCGATCTCCGAGATTCATTCCGGGGTCAAGGAACTTCTTCGAACTTTAATGAAGGTCAATACCTTGATGCCAGAGAATGTGATTTCGGTTATTTTGACGTCGACTCCCGATCTAACTGCTGATTTTCCGGCCGTTGGGGCGCGTGGGATGGGATTTGAATCAGTCCCCTTGCTCTGTGCCACTGAAATTGATGTACCCGGGGCGCTGCCTCGAGTAATTCGCGTCATGCTGCATTGCGAAACTGAGCTCACTCAGAAGGAAGTTACCCATGTTTATCTAAAGGGTGCAGCGGCGCTACGCAGGGATTTAGCGCAGTAATGCTCGTAAGAATCGTAGGTTCGGGACTCATTGGAACTTCAATCGGTCTTGCAAGTCGGGGCCAAGGATTCGACGTAGAAATGGTCGATTCAGAACCAGCGCGATCTCGTTTGGCCCAGGATTTAGTTGGAGGGCACCGAACTGGTCCCGCTGACATTGTTGTCTTGGCTTTGCCATCCTCCAAACTTTCGTTGGTCTTATCTGATGAAATTGCATTAAACCCAAAGGCAGTCTTTATGGATATAGGTAGTACAAAGACTAATCCTCAACGAGAAGTAGAGAAGTTTGGAGAATTCAAGACCCAGTTTTGCGGTACTCATCCCATGGCAGGTCGAGAATCTGGTGGTCCCGAGTCGGCTAGAGCGGACCTTTTTGAAGGTAGGCCATGGATTCTTTGCCCGAGCCAAGCCACATCCCCTTCGACCGTAGATGTTGTGGAGAGGTTCGTTCGCTCCCTTGGTTCGATAGCCATGACCATGTCAGGTTCTGATCACGATGCCGCGGTGGCTTTGGTTTCTCACTTACCTCAGATTGTCGCTTCGCTCTTAGCTGCCCAGTTGAGTGGTTCTCCGGAGGAGCGTTTGGCCCTGGCGGGACAAGGATTGCGAGATACAACCCGAATTGCGCATTCAGATCCGCGGCTGTGGCGAGAAATTATTTCAATGAATAAGGCTGAGATTTTGCCTTTACTCGTATCTTTGCAGGGCCAACTTGGAAACTTGATCGAGAATTTCGACGACGCTGACGCTATCGAAGAGGCAATGAGAAAAGGTAAGGCTGGTGTGGAAGCAATTCCAGGTAAACACGGCGGTCGCGCGCGTAATTATTTCTACCTTTCCGTTGTCATTGATGATAAGCCGGGTCAACTAGCAGCTCTTTTCAATGAATGCGCTAAGGCAGAAGTGAACGTGGAAGATCTAACGATCGAACATTCACCCGGTCAATTTACTGGCTTGATCTCTTTGGCTTTGTCTGAAATCGATGCGGAAAAGCTCTCGGAGCATCTGGCTCTTAATGGGTGGAAAGTGCATTCACCTCGTAGCGACTAGACTTGCACTATGGGCATTGTTGTAGCAATTGATGGCCCAAGCGGGGCGGGAAAGTCGAGCACATCCCGGGCCCTTGCCACTAGAGCAGGATGGGATTACCTCGATACGGGCGCTCTCTACAGGGGCCTGACCTGGCTTTCCATTCGGGAGAAAACTGACCAAGCCTCTGAACTCTTGCCTTTACTTAAGAAGAACCCCCTCAAATTCGTGACTGAACCTTCGAATCCTCGGCTTTTTTGTGGGGATGTGGATATTCCGTCATTATCTTCTGGGCATACAAATCAAGACGATGGAAAAATCACTTAAAGG
The DNA here is from genome assembly GCA_026392695.1 of Actinomycetota bacterium. Lineage (GTDB taxonomy): Bacteria > Actinomycetota > Actinomycetes > Nanopelagicales > Nanopelagicaceae > QYPT01. The sequence goes on from JAPLBP010000093.1 coordinate 15,099, forward strand.
CATTGTCGTAGAAGGTCGAGATATAGGCACGGTTGTCGCGCCCGAAGCTGCGTTAAAGATCTTTTTGACCGCCGACCTACCGGCCCGAGCAATTCGACGAGAAGCCGAGCTTTCGGGTGTCGAGATTTCGGCAGTTCAGGAGTCGCTAGCGCAGAGGGATGCGATTGATTCCACACGCGAAACTTCGCCCCTTGCAGTGGCTCCAGATGCCATCATTATCGATTCGACTCAACTAAACCTTGAGGAAGTAACGGATCGAATCTGGGAGATTGCTAAAGAGCGCCGTCTGCTCGGTTTGCCGATCGTGGCTCTCTTGGGACGACCAAACGTGGGCAAATCAACGCTCATTAACCGCTTTTTAGGCCGACGCGAAGCGATCGTCGAGGATACTCCCGGCGTAACGCGCGATCGAGTTACTTATGAATGCCAGTGGAATGGTCGTGATTTCATGGTCATGGACACCGGTGGATGGGAATCCAAACCTGACGGTATCTCAGTAGGCGTTAGTGAAATTGCTGAACTCGCTATGCAAGAGGCTGATGTTCTTGCTTTCGTCATTGATGCTCAGGTCGGGGCACTGGATGAGGACGATGTTCTCGTTCAACAGTTAAGAAAATTGAAGAAACCGATTGTCCTCATCGCCAACAAAGTAGATGGCGAACGTGAGGAAGCTGACGCTCACGCACTCTGGAACCTTGGCCTTGGGGAACCGTATTTTGTTTCTGCTCTCCATGGTCGAGGAAGCGGTGATTTGCTGGATCGGATTACATCAGTGTTGCCAGAGGTGGGCGCAGCTCAAAGCCAAGATGGCTATCGCAAAGTGGCTCTCATTGGACGCCCTAACGTTGGTAAATCGAGTTTGCTAAATATTTTGGCTGGTGCTCAGCGTTCCCTCGTTGATGATGTTGCGGGAACTACTCGCGACCCAGTCGATGAATTAATTGAATTGGGTGGGTCGATCTGGCGATTTATCGACACAGCAGGAATTCGAAAGAGAGCGAATCAATCAAGTGGGACCGATTATTACGCTACTTTACGAACTCAGGTTGCCCTTGAACGTGCAGAAGTAGCCGTCGTAGTTTTAGATGGATCACAACCTATTAGTGAGCAAGATCTGCGCATCATCACCATGGTGGAAGAAGCCGGTAAGGCACTGATTATCGTCATGAATAAATGGGATCTAGTGGATGAAGATCGTCAAATTTCCTTAGATCGCGAAATTGATCGTCATTTGGATCAAGTTGAATGGGCTCAACGCGTTAATTTGGCTGCGAAAACAGGTTGGCACAGGGATAGGTTGGCGCCAGCCCTAAGAACTGCCCTGACAAGTTGGGAAAAACGTGTTCCGACGAGTCGACTCAATTCCTTCCTTGGAACTCTCATCGCAGCAACTCCACCACCAGTACGCGGTGGAAAACAACCGAAGATCCTCTACGCCACGCAGGCGGGAATCTCTCCGCCACGTTTCGTCATATTCACCACGGGCTTTCTGGAAAGTTCATACCGGCGCTTCATTGAACGTCGACTACGAGAAGAGTTTGGCTTTCCAGGTACACCCATTCAGATCTCTGTACGAGTTCGAGAGCGCGAGTAAGATTTAGAAATATTGGCGAGAAATCGCCACCGGGGCGTAGCGCAGCTTGGTAGCGCACCAGGCTGGGGGTCTGGGTGTCGCAGGTTCAAATCCTGTCGCCCCGACATGGCAAAAATCGCAACAATCCCTAATGCTTTGACAGCCCTGCGCGGATTAGGGATTCCTCTCTTTATCTTTCTTGCATTGAAACACCATGCCGACGGTGCCGCCATTCTCGTACTTATAGCCGCCGGTGCCACGGATTATTTCGACGGCAAACTCGCGCGAGCATGGAACCAAACATCGCGTCTAGGCGAATTGATGGATCCTGCTATTGATCGCTTATACATCGCATCAACCCTCATTGTTCTTTATATTCGAGATGCACTGCCTTTGTGGATGTTGCTGGCGATCATTGGTCGTGATCTTGTGTTAGGTATCCTCACATTGGCAATGCATCGAAAAGGAATCTCTCCTTTCAAAGTCACGTATCTTGGAAAAGCCGCGACTTTTAATCTTCTCTATGCATTTCCATTACTACTTCTCGCACTCTCTGACTCTGTCTGGGGGAGGGTCTCATTTGTTCTGGGATGGAGTTTTGCGATCTGGGGAATCGCGCTTTACCTCGTCACCGGCGCTATTTACTTCAGAGACGGATGGCGCTCTATCGCATTGAAGAAGTAAAGTATCCATATCCAATTTAACAAGGTTTTGATAGGAGACAATAAGTGTCAGAAGCACCGTTAGCCCTTCGATACACCAAGGAGCACGAATGGGTCGCGAATACTGATTCAGGTTCGCTTTTCCGCATGGGAATCACTGACTATGCGCAAAGCGCGCTAGGGGACATTGTTTACGTACAACTTCCTTCGGTCGGCGACGAAGTTGAAGCAGGTAAAGTGTGTGGTGAAGTGGAATCGACGAAAAGTGTTTCTGAGCTTTATGCGCCGGTGAGCGGGGTTGTGGTCGCTGTTAATGCGGCACTTACAGCAAATCCTGAAATTCTCAATAGCGATCCCTATGGCGCTGGCTGGCTACTCAAAGTAGAAGTTTCTGGGACTCCATCTGATCTCCTAGATGCCGCTGGTTACGCACAAATCACGGCTTGACCAAATCCTCTCACCCCTTTAGTGTCATTGACCTATGAGGCGCTGAACTCTAATGTCAGCCTCAAGTAGATGTTGAGTGGGGAGGGTGTCGTGGTTGAGAAGAAACCCTCAATTGATATGACCTCCACAATTCACCTTTCGGAAGGCACGCAGAGCAAATCGCCTGCTGTTCAAGGTGACAATTTTCAGTCACTTTCGGCTGAAGAGCAGGAAGTGGTTGGCAATCTCGCGGCAGATGATGGAATGTTGATTGTTCATCGTGGTCCCGGAATGGGCTCACGATATCTTTTGACTGATTCAACCAGCGTTGGTCGAGAAGTAGGGAGCGACATTTTTCTCGACGATGTCACCATTTCTCGCAAACATGCTCAAATCGCTCGCGAAAAGAAGTCTTTCAGTCTTGAAGATTTAGGAAGTTTGAACGGCACGTACGTTAATGGTGAATCTATTGTGAAGGTCACTTTGGAAACTGGAAACGAAATTCAGATCGGTAAATATCACATGCTTTTCTTTGGAGGAAATAAATGAGCGTTCCGGCCCGCGCATATTTGAGTATCGGTGAGGTGCTAAATAAATTGCGCGGTGATTTTCCCGACATCACCATTTCCAAAATTCGCTTTTTGGAATCCGAGGGTCTCATAGAGCCTCAGCGCACCCCATCTGGTTATCGCAAGTTCACAAATACTGATCTTGAAAGATTGCGCTATGTGCTACTCGCACAACGTGATCAATATTTGCCGCTACGTGTCATCAAAGAAAATCTCGATGCACTTGATCGCGGATTACAACCTGCCCCAGTTGCTGGGGGAGCACCTGCACCACGTTTGGCGACGGTAGATGGAGAATTGGCCCCCGCTAGCTTTGGAGAAGTGAGTGATCTTCGACTATCGCGCGATGAACTGCTCAAAGCAAGTGGTGTCTCCGAAGAGCAGCTTGTGGAGCTGGAGTCTCATGGACTCATTGCTCCTCGCGGTCGACATTACGATGGAGATGCTCTTGCAATTGCCCGAGCGGTAACTGAAATGGCGGGCTTTGGAATAGAGCCAAGACATTTACGTTCTTTCAAATCTGCAGCTGATCGAGAAATTGGTTTAATCGAACAAGTAATCACACCGCTCGTTCGTCAAAAGAACCCGGAAGCCAAAGCCAGGGCCGAGGAAGTGCAACGAGAGATTGCCTCATTATCGGTACGACTCCATGCTGCACTCGTGCGCGGCGGATTGCATCGATTGAGGTAGCGAGGATGATTCCCGTGGAAGTAGTCGGCGTACGAGTTGAAATGCCTTCGAATCAACCAATCGTCCTTCTAAAAGAGATCGATGGTCTTCGCTTTCTTCCAATTTGGGTCGGATCCGCCGAAGCCACGGCCATTGCGTTTGCTCAGCAAGGAGTAGAGCCACCGCGACCGCTTACTCACGACCTGATGGTTACCGTTTTGGGCTCCCTTGGAGCGACTTTAGAGTCTGTCCACTTGACCCATTTACAAGACGGGATTTTTTACGCTGAATTGAACTTGTTGGATTCAGCTCGATCGAAAATCACTGTTTCATCTCGTCCTTCTGATGCAATTGCTCTTGCGCTACGGACCAATTGCGGTATTTTTTCGAGTATCGAACTCCTTGAGGAATCAGGAATTGAAATTCCCGTCGACGATGGCGTACAGGCCAACGAAGAAGTTGAACGTTTTCGTGAATTCCTAGACCAAATTACCCCAGAAGATTTCGCAGGCTAGCCATGCTGATTCGTCGCGCAGCACTCGCCCTTCGTCTTCAAGCAACTCTGCTTTTCCTACTTTCCGTCCTTTTGGTGGCAAATCCCGAGATTGCAACGCGATTCCTGGGTTTTACAAAGGGGCAGACAACCGCTGAAGTTATCTGGCTCATGCGCTTATTGGGCGCTACTTTGCTTTTGCCTGCTTTGCTGGCCCCCTTGGTTGCAGCTTTCGCAGGTGAGCGAGGGTTGCGACAAGCGGCCTCTGGAATGGCCTTTATTTCGCTGGTGATCGGTACCGTTTCCTTTATCTCGCCTCTTGGTTTCAAGGCAAGCACCGTCGTGACGGGGGCGGTTTGCTACATTTTCGCGCTCTTTTACTTCTATGCCTTGCGAGGGCGGGGGAGAAACCGTTAACCTCTACTTGAGGTTTTGACCGTGTCGTTCGTTGCTTCCAGGCAAACGGGCTCGTACCCTTGCGATAGTCGAAAGGGTCTCCTTCCTCACCTTTCGCAGAATCGAGAGCGCACGTGAGCGATCCCAGCATCGACGAAATCGGATATCGCGGCGCTACCGCATGCTCTGCCGCGGGTATTACATATCGCCAGTTGGATTATTGGGCTCGCACCGGACTCGTTGAACCCAGTGTTCGTGGAGCGAGTGGATCTGGTACTCAAAGACTCTATGGCTTTCGCGACATTCTCGTTTTAAAGGTAGTAAAGCGACTTCTGGACGCTGGTGTTTCCTTGCAAAACATTCGAACCGCCGTTGAGTATTTGCGGGCTCGAGGGGTTGTCGAGTTGGAGCGGATGACATTGATGAGTGACGGAGCTTCGATTTACGAATGCTCCAGCCCAGATGAAATTATCGATTTACTTCAAGGCGGCCAAGGAGTTTTTGGAATAGCCGTAGGCAAGGTGTGGAGCGAAGTCGAAGGATCCCTAGCCACTTTGCAAGGGGAGCGCGACGGGGAGATTATTAGTGGCGAAGGTAACTATGAATTGGCCCTAAGACGTAAGCGTAAGGGTGCTTAAC
>JAPLBP010000121.1:0-26109 GCA_026392695.1 Actinomycetota bacterium
TCAGGAGTGGTTGGCTTAATCATGGCAAGCATCAATAGACGTGCAGAGCAAGTGGATGTCACCATTCTGAGCAACAAGCGAATTGGTGCTTACCACCAGATTCTGCTCAATATCGGCGAGTTAGTGCTCCACTGTCATCCAGGCAATTTCGTTGCAATATCCGTGGGTGGAGAAAACTCCTCTATGGTTTTAAGACGCGCGTTTGCAATTTCGAGAGTTTCTAATCGCGGCGAGTACGGCGGAACCATGGAGTTGATTATTGCCCCGCATGGCTCTGGGAGTAGATGGCTATGTGCGCAAGAAGAAGGTACAACACTAAATATTGTTGCACCGTTAGGAAGCTCTTTTGGCATTCCAACCGCACCGGCTCAAGCTTTGCTAATTGGTGGAGGCTATGGCTCTGCCCCTCTATTCGGATTGGCGGAAGTGCTGAAGTCACGTGGTTGCAGAGTAGACATGATTCTTGGAGCCAGTACCGCCGCAAAGATCTATGCCCCCATCGAAGGGAAGCGTTCTGTAAATTCGCTGAAGATCTACACAGAAGACGGAAGCACTGGCTTGCTTGGCAAAGTGACGGATCCTCTACGAGCGCTCATTGCTGACGGTGTTGTAGATGTCATCTATTCATGTGGTCCGATGGGCATGCTTTCAGCGATCTCTGAGATTGCGGATGCCACCAATATCGTCCATCAATGTGCAGTCGAAGAGTCGATGGCCTGCGGGATCGGCATATGTATGACCTGCGTTATTCCTGTCGTCGATAACGAGGGGGTCGTGTCCATGCAACGCTCTTGTATTGAAGGCCCAGTGATGGATGGTTCACGCGTTCAGTGGCATCTGGTTGGAAAGGTGCTTTAGAAGATGAACGCCGAATTCGATTTCTCCACCAATGTCCAAGGGGCATGGTTTCCTACCCCCGTTTTTACCGCGAGTGGTTGCGCAAGTTCCGGTAAGGAGCTGGCGCAATTTTTTCCACTTAAGGATATAGGCGCTGTTGTAACTAAATCGATTTCTCTCAAACCTCGAATGGGTCGGCCAACGCCTCGCATGGCCGAAACTGCTAGCGGAATGTTAAATTCCATTGGTTTACAAGGACCAGGAATAGATGTATTTCTAGAAAATGACATTCCTTGGTTAGTTGCGCAAAATACTCGGATCATTGTGTCGATTTCGGCTGAAACTGTTGAAGAGTATTCCGTTCTTGCGCGACGTCTTCGTTCCGTTCGTGGCATCTCCGCAGTAGAGGTCAACATTTCATGTCCCAACGTTGAAAATCGAGGACTCGTCTTTGCTTGCGATCCGGTTGCATCCCGGGCAGTTATCGATGGAGTGCGACGGACTCTTGGTGGTGATCTTCCTATCATTGCAAAACTTTCACCGGATGTTACCGATATCGTTCAGATTGCTAGCGGAGTAGTTGATGCAGGTGCCGATGGTTTATCACTCATTAATACTCTTTTAGGAATGGTTATTAATACAGACACTCTGCGCCCTCATCTGGCTGGAAAGACCGGAGGACTTTCTGGTCCTGCTATTCGGCCAGTTGCGGTCCGAGCCATCTATCAAGTTCATCAGGCCCTCCCGAAAGTTCCAATTGTTGGGATGGGCGGGGTTCGATCAGGTCGTGATGCGTTTGAACTGGTTTTGGCTGGCGCAAGTGCTATTGCAGTGGGTACTGCTTCCTTCGGTAATCCAAATGCGCTTAGAGATGTGCAGAATGAATTACGCTCTCTATTGATCTCTAAAGGATTTTCTTCGTTAAGGGATGCAGTTGGATTCGCTCACCGACCCTATGAAACATGAGATGAGAATTTATGACTAAACCACCGATCATCTTGGCAATTGATGTTCCTGATGTGGAATTAGCGGCTCAATGGGTGAAAGCAACGTCAGAATATGTGTCGATGATTAAGTTGGGGCTTGAGTTCTTTATCAAGTGTGGCAGCGACGGCGTACGCCAGCTCAAAGAAATCGCGAAATGTGAATTCTTTCTCGACCTTAAGTTGCACGACATTCCAAATACCGTGGGAAAGGCTGCTCAAAACGCGGCCTTGCTTCAGCCAAAGTTCCTTACGGTGCACGCTTCAGGAGGGCGTGACATGATCGGAGCTGCTGTCATGAGCGCCCCTGACGTAGATGTCACTGCAGTTACGATACTTACATCTCTTACAGAGAATGACTTGCGTGAAATTGGTTTCTCCCAATCACCCCTAGAAGCGGCCGTTGGCTTGGCTCTACTCGCGAAATCTGCAGGAGCGCGTGCGTTGGTATGTTCGCCTCATGAGACCGCTGCGATTCGCGAAGCCGTCGGTGACGCGATGGTGATTATCACTCCCGGTGTACGCCCCATATCGAGTCAAAGTGATGATCAAAAACGCACCATGACACCGGCCGCGGCAATCGCTGCCGGTGCTAATTACGTCGTTATTGGTCGACCTATAACTTCTCAATGGAGCAACGGGTTAGATGCCATGCGACGAGCCGCCGATGAAATTGTTCAAGGGTTGAAATAAAAATGCTGCCTCCTCAACTTACTCCAGAGGAACGAGCGCGGGCTTTAGAAGCTGCAACTCAGGCAAGACGGCTTCGAGCTGACGTGAAAAGCAAAGTGAAGAGCGGCGCGTTGAGTGTTGGACAAGTATTCGATCGGGCGAGCCATGAACCTGCAATTGCAAAAATGCGCGTTTTAGAACTTCTTGAGTCACAAACTGGAATTGGGAAAATTAGGGCTATCGCATTGATGGATCGTTTGAAAATCTCGCACTCTCGTAGAATCCAAGGATTGGGTGTTCATCAACGCGTTGCCCTACTACGTTCGCTCGACCCAGCTGCTGTTCGAGGCAAACTACTTGTCCTTTCTGGTCCTGGCGGAGTTGGCAAGAGCACGGTTGCTACTCGACTTAAGGAGAAATCGAATTTTTGGGTGAGCATTTCGGCGACGACGCGTTCGCCGCGTGCCACGGAGAAGGAAGGTGTGGACTACTACTTCCTATCCGAGGAGGAATTTGAAGCCCGTGTTCAAAAGGACGAGTTCCTGGAATATGCGCAATTCGCAGGTGCGCGATATGGAACGCCTCGAGAAGGCGTAGAGAATGCCCTTGTAAGTGGAAAGAATGTTTTGTTGGAAATTGAAATTGAAGGGGCGCGACAAGTGCGTGCCCATAGCAAAGAAGCGATACTCGTTTTCCTTTCGCCCCCTTCATGGGACGAATTAGTTGCTCGATTGGAAGCTAGAGGCTCTGATAGTCCCGAACGCAGGGCGCAACGCCTCGAACTGGCACGTCAGGAGATGGCTGCAGCTGTCGAATTTGACCATGTCATCGTGAATGATGAGGTCGAGCGGGTAGTGGAGGCACTGGTAGTCTTAGCCCCTAATCAGAGGGCCCTTTCGGGGCCTTCCTATTGAGCGTTAAAGGGGCAGCATGGACGGCATAACGAACCCACCTATTGATGAACTTCTCGACAAGAGCGGGTCTAAGTACAGCCTAGTTCTCTATGCAGCCAAGAGAGCACGCCAAATTAATGCTTACTACTCCCAACTGGGCGAGGGCCTGTTGGAGTATGTGGGACCACTTGTTGAAACCCACGTTCATGAAAAGCCTTTATCTATCGCGCTACGCGAAATCAATGAGGGGCTCCTGACAATCGAGAATTTAGAGCCGACCGCTTAATTCGCGCCCTCTAACTTTAGAAGACTTAGCATGTCATCGGCTGGCAGAGAGGTACTCCTCGGAGTTGGCGGAGGAATAGCGGCCTACAAAGCCTGTGACCTTGTACGTCGTATGCAAGATCATGGTTTTCTTGTAACTGTCGTACCCACTCCAGCGTCTTTGAATTTTGTGGGAAAAGCAACGTGGGAAGCGCTTTCAGGTCGTCCCGTTCTGACTCAAGTATGGGATGACGTTCCTAGCGTGGCACACATTCGTTTAGCCGAGGTTTCAGATTACATTATCATCGCGCCAGCGACTGCGGATCTCATAGCGCGCTTGGCGCAAGGTCGCGCTGACGATTTGCTGACGAACGTTGTACTCGCAAGTGGTGCAGCAAAACTAGTTGTCCCAGCAATGCATCCTGAAATGTGGAATGACCCTGCTACTCAAACCAATGTGGAGATCCTTAGACAGCGTGGCTTTTTGGTGCTAGATCCCGAAGTTGGGCGATTGACTGGAAATGAAATTGGTGCGGGTCGCTTTCCGGAAACGGCCAGGATTCTGGAAAGTCTTCATGAGATCTCTGGCACTCATGCCGATCTTTTAGGGAAACGAATTCTGGTGACTGCCGGTGGCACGAGGGAGCCCATTGATCCAGTGCGCTTTATAGGTAATCGATCCTCTGGAAAGCAAGGCTTCGCGATTGCCCAGGCAGCAATAGCGCGCGGGGCAATAGTTCACGTGATCGCCGCGAATTGTCCCGACCTTGATCTTGAAGGGGCGCAGATAACGCGCGTGGAGACAACCGCTCAATTAGGAGATGTACTGCGAAACGATTTTTCGGATTGTGATGTCCTCATCATGTGCGCGGCAGTTGCAGATGCGAGGCCATCTTCTGTGCCAGAGAACAAGATCAAGAAAGACAAATTGGCCGCTATCGAACTTGTACCAAACCCTGACCTCTTACTCGAAATGTCGGCCCTTAAGTCCTCGGGGCAAGTAATCATCGGTTTCGCGGCTGAAACCGAGAATCTCCTAGAGAACGCAAAGGAGAAACTGACTCGAAAGAACCTTGATATTCTTTACGTTAATGATGTCTCACGTGGCGCCGTATTCGGCTCGGATCACACTAAAGGATCAATTCTCCTTCGTTCGGGAGAAGTCATACAGATCTCAGAAGCCTCTAAAGACACGCTTGCCAATGTCCTACTCGATCAACTCCTTTAAGTTAGGTTAATCCAATGTCTAAACGCCTATTTACTTCAGAGTCCGTAACCGAAGGTCATCCTGACAAGATCGCAGACCAGATTTCCGATGCGATTCTCGATTGCTTACTACGGGATGATCCAAAAAGTCGAGTGGCAGTTGAAACTCTCATCACTACTGGCCAGGTACATGTCGCCGGCGAGGTTACAACAGAAGCGTATGCCGATGTGACAGGAATTGTACGAGATACGGTAAATGCAATTGGTTATGACTCATCTGTAAAAGGATTTGACGGAAATACCTGTGGTGTTTCAGTATCGATCGGTCAGCAATCGCAAGACATTGCCCAAGGCGTAAACGATGCGTATGAAAATAGAGTCTCTTCATCGGTAGACCCCTTGGACCTACAAGGCGCCGGTGACCAGGGTTTGATGTTTGGTTATGCCTGCACGGACACCGCGGAATTAATGCCACTTCCAATTTCATTAGCTCACAAGTTGGCCCAACAGCTCTCAAAAGTGCGCAAGTCGGGGGAGTTGGCCTACCTTCGTCCCGATGGAAAAACGCAAGTTACCATCGAATATGACGGTAATCGCGCCGTGGCACTCAACACGATTGTTATCTCATCACAACACGCGCATGATGTCGATCTTGAAAAGACACTTACACCTGACGTAATTAAATTTGTCATAGATCCAGTTCTGGAGAGTGTCGATTTGAATCGAAGCGACCTCAGAATTCTTATCAATCCAACTGGGCGATTCGTCACGGGTGGTCCAATGGGCGATGCGGGCCTGACTGGTCGGAAAATCATTGTCGATACATACGGTGGAATGGCTAGGCACGGTGGCGGTGCGTTCAGTGGAAAGGATCCTTCGAAAGTTGATCGATCTGCCGCATACGCTATGCGTTGGGTTGCAAAAAACGTTGTTGCCGCAGGCTTAGCGACCCGCTGTGAAGTCCAAGTTGCATACGCCATTGGAAAGGCTCAACCAGTAGGCCTATTTGTTGAAAGGATTCAAGAAGCGGTAATAGCAACGTTCGACCTTCGACCAGCCGCGATCATCCGAGACCTCAATCTGTTGCGTCCTATCTATGGTGCCACGGCGGCTTACGGCCATTTCGGACGAGAGTTGCCCGACTTTACGTGGGAGAAAACCGATCGAATTGAAGGTCTGCGCAACGCTGCGCAGTAGTCAATATGGTCGCTCGACCACTAGTTTTGAAATCTCAGGTAGGGCGTTCCGGTAAATCCATCATTGCCGCGGAGTTGCCTATTGCTCGTGTTCTGGTTGATACCGGCGTTTATCATCTTGATACCCCGTTTGATTACTTAGTGCCGGAAAGCCAATCGTTGTTGGCTCAAGTAGGGGTGCGCGTAGAGATTCCGTTCGGTAATGTTTTGCGAGAAGGAATCATTGTTCAAAGACTTTTGGAATCTGCGTCTTCTGGAACCCTTAAAGAAATCTCAAAGATTCTTTCTCCCCATCCAATCGCGACGACGGAAACGCTAGAACTCTTTTCAAGAGTCGCTAAGCGGTGGTCGGCGAATCCATATGACGTCATCAGGAGCGCCATACCCCCTCGAGTTCAAAGCGTTGATCGATCCTTCTCTCCTCTCGCGTTGGGTGAGCGGGTAAGAAATGTCGGCTCAGGAACGGTAGAAATTCCTGGAATCTTTCAGAAGAAGAATGTTCGAGCATTTTGGGCACTGCCTTGCAAAAACGAATTTAGCGAGCTCATCACTGAATTGATTCGAACGCGAAGTAATCTTGGTCAGGTTTTGGTTGTGGCTCCTGATGAGGCAACTCTCGAATCATTTTATGAAGATGTGAAAAAATTCTACCCCCTTTTGATCTGCGCTCGTATTGATGGACAGGTCAGTCGATCTGAGCGTTATCTGAATTTTCTTCGAATGGTAAATGGTGACGTAGACATAGCCTTCGGAATGCGGGGAGCTGTATTCGCTCCACTTGCATCCCCATCGACGGTAATAGTGGTGGGGGAGTCTTCGCATCTCCTTTACGAGGTTCGCTCACCCGGATGGAATGCTCGCGATATAGCAATAGACCGGAGCGAAATTGAAAAGATTAGCGTTGTTCTTGTCGGCTATAGCCCATCCTTGGAAGCAGCCCGTCTGATCGATGAGTCTTTCTTATCTCTCGTTTCCTCCAAGCAGAGACGACATGTTCTTGCCGTCGATTCGTCCCAAGGCGAGTTGTTGCCAAGCAAGATATTCCCTCTGATTCGCAAAGCGCTCAAGGACGGACCTGCCCTATTTTTGGTTCCAAGTAAGGGATACGGAAATGCAATCCTGTGCGGAAAGTGCAGAAACGTCGCTCTTTGCTCGTGCGGCGGCAAACTTCAGCGTAGAAAGGCGGACGAGCCGCCAGTATGTGCGGTTTGCGCAAAGCAATATGTGAATTGGAAATGTTCCTGGTGTCAATCCGATTCAATTTATATTGCATCGCGAGGCATCGATCGATTTGCCGAGGAGATCGGACGTGCATTTCCAAATACTCCAATCGTTAATTCTTCCGGGGATCACATCATTCGTTCCATTTCCCAAGATTCTGCGCTCGTAGTTGCAACACCAGGAGCTGTTCCAAGGAGCGAAACAGGCTATGCCGCCGTGGCACTATTACAAGGAATGCGATTCTTTGGACACAGTGATTTGCGGTCGAGCGAACGCGCAAAAGATTTATTTTTTGATGTTGCTTCCCATGTGTCAGTGGACGGTTCCGTCTGTGCAGTTATCGATCCAGCTCATCCAATTGTTGCTGCTTTAACCATTTGGGATCCGACAATGATGGCGCGAAGAGAACTGTCTGAGCAATTGGATGCGCAACTTCCTCCCTATTGGCGAGTTGTAATCATTGAACTGGATTCTAAAAGTGCGGTCGCACTTGTAACCGGTCTGAATCGAGCGAAAGATGAAACGAGATTGCCGCCCCAAACGAAAATCCTGGGTCCATTTGAAAAGGAGAATGGAAAGTCGAGAATTACGGTGTCGGCTCCAGCGGATCAAGCGGAGAGCATGATTGACTTTATTCACGAATTGCAACGTCGAAGGTCCATTTCAGGAAAACCGCTTTATTCCTTGCGTGTAGATCCGTACTCGCTAGCCTAATTGAGGGAATTAGATTGCTAGGATTGCTGGGTGCCAATACAACCAATCCGACTGTTCGGCGATCCCGTTTTAGTAACTCCGGCCGCAGCTGTTGTTGACTTCGACAAAGAGCTTCGTCGACTAGTTTCAGATCTCACGGACACGATGCTCGATGCCCCAGGGGCTGGTTTAGCCGCCCCTCAGATTGGGGTGCCACTGCGTGTTTTTGTGTGGGATATTGATGAAAGCTTGGGACACCTGATAAATCCAACTCTTGATTTAAGTGAAGAACTCCAAGATGGCGAAGAGGGATGCCTTTCTTTCCCCGATTTGAGATATGACACATCGCGCGCCCTTCGCGTTGTTGCAAAGTTGGCAAGAGTCTTTAGTGCGTTTAGCAGTAGCGGCTACTCCCAACGTTGCTATTCCTACACTTGACTGGCTTTGCTCGAGCGAACATGAAATTGCGTTTGTCGTAACTCAGGCGGATCGCCCTGCGGGCCGAGGAAAGTTCATGACCCCAACGGCAGTAGGGAGTTGGGCTATGGAACAAGGCATAGAGATACTAAAGCCGATTGCAATTTCCGAACTTCTCGGACCCCTTCGCGCAGTAGATCTATTACTCACGATAGCTTTCGGAACGATTCTACCGATTGAAGTTTTATCGACGCCAAAGTTTGGCAGCGTGAATATGCATTTTTCTTTACTTCCCAAATGGAGAGGGGCGGCTCCAGTTCAGAGAGCAATTGAAAATGGTGATACTGGGGGAGGAATCACGGTTTTCGCGATGGATAAGGGAATGGATACCGGCCCCATATTCCTCCAACGAGAATTCAGATTTCCTTCAGACGCCTCTTCAGGGGAAGTTCTTGAAGCTCTAGCAAACTTAGGGCCAGAGATTGTCTCTAAAACTATAGAGATGATTTCGCGAGGTGAAGCATCGACACCTCAGCAAGAATTAGGAGTTAGTTACGCGCCGAAAGTGACGAAGGCGCAAGCGGAGATTCAATGGGCATCAAACGCGGAGCAGATAATTCGAAAGATTCGCGCATTTACACCAGAACCTGGAGCTTGGACCACCTGGAGAAGTAGCTCATTCCTAATTTCTCGAGCAACTTTTGGGCCTGGTTCCCTTGGACTCTCAATCGGAGAACTTCTCGTTAGGGATGGAGTGATAGCAGTTGGTTGCGGCGGCGGATCTTCAATACTTGTGCAGGAATTAACGCCAGCGGGGAAGAAGAAGATGAGCGCACAGGCTTGGCTGAACGGTGCTCGAATCGAAACTGGTGAACGGTTTGGCTAATAGTAGTTTTAAAAAACCGCGTCCCGATGCCCCTCGCATACTGGCTTATGAAGTACTCACAGAAGTGAATCAGGGCCAGGCGTATGCAAATCTTTTGCTTCCAAAAACACTAACTGAAAGTAAGTTAGAACTTCGCGATCGAGCTCTTGTCACTGAGCTGGTTTATGGAACCCTGCGTATGCAAGGCCGACATGACTGGATTCTTTCTCAGGTTAGTGATCGCGAATGGTCTTCCGTTGATTCGGGAATTGTTGATATAGCACGAATGGGTGTCCATCAACTCTTCGAAATGAGAATTCCAAATCATGCCGCGGTCTCGGCCACCGTCGAATTGGCAAGAAAGATTTTGGGGGAATCACGTGGCACTTACGTTAATGCGCTCCTTCGAAAGGTAAGCGCTTTTACGTTAGACCAATGGCTCGTAGGGGTCGATGAAATCGAAGACGAAGTCGAACGGTTGTCGATCAAATACTCACACCCGGAGTGGATAGTTTCGTCATATTTTGATTTGCTCAAGACGACCGATGAGGTCAGCGCAGCGTTAGCAGCGAATAACGTTCCTGCGTCTCCGACACTGGTGTCGTGGCCTGGACGATCTTCACAGCAAGATCTCCTTGATCTCGGCGGAAGCGCCACTCAGTATTCACCTTTTGGAGCTACTAGTGTGGGCATCCCATCTGAGATTGACCTCGTCAGAAAACGTCGTGCTGGCATTCAAGACGAGGGATCTCAAATTGTTTCGTATGTATTTTCAGAAGCCGCCAAAGAGAAACAGGATTGGTTAGATCTTTGTGCGGGTCCAGGTGGCAAGGCTGCGTTGGTTTCCAGCATCGCCCAATCGTTAGGAACAGCTTTTACGGCTAATGAATTATCGGCGCCCAGGGCTGAGCTTGTGCAGCAGGTTGTCGCTTCAGGTCGAGTGTGGACCGGGGATGGACGAGAGATTAGTGAACATGGAGAAACTTTCGGCGCAGTCTTAGCGGATGTGCCTTGCACGGGTATTGGCGCTCTTCGACGTAGGCCGGAAGTTCGTTGGCGTCGCAAGCCGTCTGATTTGGCAGGCTTGTCGCAAATCCAAAAAGAATTACTTGATAGCGCAGTCTCCGTTACACGCCCCAGAGGAATTATCGCTTATGCAACATGTTCACCACACCTCGCCGAAACGCGGGTTCAGGTGTCATCAATCCTGAAGAAACGCTCCGACATCCGACAGATTTCAATCGCGCCGTATTTGCCACCGTCGCTGGTTGATGCAACGGTCGGAGACTCAATGCAATTATGGACGCACAAGCATGGGACGGATGCTATGTTTTTGGCACTTTTTGAGCGCTTACCGAATGAGGAGGTGTAATGTCGCGAGAAATCCGAATCACTCCCAGCATTCTGAATGCTGACCAATCAAATCTAGAATTGGAAATCGAGAGGGTTTCTCACGTTTCCGATCTAATTCATTTGGATATTATGGACAACGTCTTTGTGCCAAATTTCACTTACGACTTTGGGCGAGCTTCGACTCTTATCGCGGGTTGCTCAATCCCGGTTGATGCGCACCTCATGGTCGTTGACGCAGACCGAATTGGTCCGGAATATGCGCAAGCTGGTTGCGGCAGTGTGACAATCCATGCCGAAGCTACGGTTAATATTTCATCTACTCTTCGATCGATCCGCGCAGAAGGTTCGCGATCCGGATTGGCGGTCAAGCCGAAGACTGAAATTACTGACTATGTCGAATTTTCTGATCTTGTCGATATGTTTTTGATCATGACTGTTGAACCTGGGTTTGGGGGTCAATCTTTCATGATGGACATGATCGGCAAGATTGAGCGAGCACGGGCAATGATTGGTTCTCGTCCCATATGGTTACAAGTCGACGGCGGCATTTCTGAAACGACAATTGAAATTGCTACTGAGGCCGGAGCTGACACTTTTGTGGCGGGAAGCGCTGTATTTCGTTCGCAAGACCCAGCCTCGATAGTTGAGAAATTGCGCCATTTGGCAAACTCTGTGGCAGACTAAGACCACGTTGTTCCGGGGGTCGGTGTAATTCCGAACCGGCGGTAAAGTCCGCGACCCGAATAGGCCTAGTGCCTAGTCGGTTGATTTGGTGTAATTCCAAAACCGACAGTTAAAGTCTGGATAAAGGAATAGACGGTATGGGCCTTGCCTTTCTTGAACCTTTCAAGAGGCTGCCTTTACTTCGACACCCTCGGACTTTTACCGAGGAAGGTTGATCAGTAAATGTCCGTTATTAAATGGTTACTTGAAACTCAAATACATTTTGGCTCTAAATCAATTTATTGGCGTGAAATAATCGGTGGTGGTTTCGGCCTGGCAAGCGCATTTCTAGGAATGCGACGTCGTGTTTCAGCATGGCCGATTGGCATTATTGGAGATGGGCTACTTTTCACCGTATTTCTCGGTTCCGTCTTTAATGCAGGCGCCGATACTAAAAACTTGTGGGGTCAAGCCGGAAGAAATCTGCTTCTTGTCATCGTGAGCGCTTATGGCTGGTATCGATGGTCCCAAAATCGAAAGCGGGATATTTCCCAACCTGCCGTTAAACCACGATGGACGACAAGAGAAGAAAAGATGCGCATTATTCCTATAGTGATTGCCTTCTATTTCATCGCCTATTTCATCTTTAAAGCATTAGGGGAATCAGGGGCGTGGCTCAGGGTTGATACCTGGATCTTCACTGGAACTGCACTAGCGACGTACGGAATGAGCAGGGGATATGTGGAGTTTTGGTTGGTTTGGGTAGCAGTAGACCTGGTAGGTGTTCCATTTGCCTTCAAAAATGGTTATTACCCAACGGGAACCCTCTATGCCATCTACATGCCACTTGTGATTACGGGCTTCGTGGCCTGGCTTCGCATTTCCGCCAAGGAAAAGAAAATGGTTATTGCATAACTTGTCGGCCTCAATTGTGTTAAACCGATAAAGTTAGGCCATGAAATCTTTTGAAGACTTATGGTCTCAACTGCAACGTATTGCCGCCGAACGTCCAGAGGGGTCAGGAACACTGGCTGCTCTGGACGCCGGCGTCCACACGATCGGTAAAAAGATTCTGGAGGAAGCAGGAGAAGTTTGGCTAGCGGCAGAACATGAAAGCGATGAAGCGTTGGCCGAGGAAATAAGTCAATTGCTGTATCACTGCCAAACAATGATGTTGGCTCGTGGTTTAACGTTGGAAGATGTTTACAGGTTCCTCTAAGAGTGGAGAAGGCGTGCTAAGAATTGCAGTTCCGAATAAGGGTTCGCTTTCAGATGCCTCTATAGAGGTGCTTCGTGAGGCGGGTTATCGCCAACGAGTAGATTCACGTGATTTGATTCTTACAGACCCAGATAACGGGGTCGAGTTCTATTACCTCAGGCCGCGAGATATCGCCGTCTACGTTGGCTCTGGCGAACTTGAAGCGGGAATCACTGGTCGAGATTTGCTCATTGATTCAGGTGCGAAGGCCCACGAAATTCTGGAGCTTAATTTCGGACAATCGACTTTCCGATTTGCTGCAGGTGAAGGAAAGGATTGGTCGGTGCCTCAAATTGCCGGCAAGCGAGTGGCAACTGCATATCCTGGATTAGTCACTTCTTACTTAAATTCCTTAGGAATATCTGCAGATGTTGTGCGCCTCGATGGAGCAGTCGAAAGCAGCGTGCGACTTGGAGTTGCAGATGTCATTGCCGATGTCGTGAGTACCGGAAACACTTTGCGCCAAGCGGGTTTAAAAGTATTCGGAGATCCAATCTTGACCAGCGAGGCGGTTCTTATTCAGCGCGAAGGCGTCGAAATTCCTCCCGCACTGGAGATTCTTATTCGACGTCTTCAGGGAGTAATTATTGCTCGGCAATATGTGCTTCTCGATTATGACGTTCCACTATCCATGGTGGAGAAAGCTTGCTCCATCACTCCTGGACTTGAATCCCCGACGATCTCTCCTCTTCAGAAACAAGATTGGGTCGCAGTCCGCGCGATGGTACTTCGAAAAGATACCAATCATGTTATGGATGATCTTTGGGCTCTCGGTGCTCGCGGAATTTTAGTTACCGATATTCACGCCTGTCGCCTTTAAGAAAACTACTCGCTTCTTGGAATAGCCAACAGATCGAGAATTCGGGCGAGGTCTGGTTTGTTAATTGAACTATCTGCAGCTGCTCGAACTGCTGGTTTCGCATTGAAAGCGATCCCCAATCCCGCGGCGGCGAGCATGTCTAGGTCGTTTGCACCGTCGCCAATTGCAACTGTGTTCGCTAATGGGATGGATTCAATCTCGGCGAATTCTTTGAGTGCCTGAGCTTTACCAGCACGGTCGAGAACGGTACCTTGAGTTAAGCCCGTTAGATGTCCATCGTGTACTTCAAGACTGTTGGCACGGACAAGGGCAATGCCAAGCTGGTGTGCCAGAGGAGCGACAACTTCTATGAAGCCACCTGTAACAAGTGCCACACTGTGTCCTAGTTGCTGGAGGGACTTGATGAGAAGTTCGGCACCAGCAGTAAGGACGATCTCGCTTCCAACCTCGGTAAAAACCGATTCTGGAAGTCCCTTCAAGAGAGCAACTCTTTGTGCCAAAGAGTGGGCAAAATCCAATTCTCCTCGCATAGCCGACTCCGTGACGGCTCTCACTTCGGCTTCAACTCCGGCTCGTTTTGCAAGCAATTCGATTACTTCTTGCTGAATCAAAGTCGAATCTACATCCATCACAAAAAGTTTGCGTGACATTTCAAAGTTTTCAGTTTGAACAACAACTTCATATTCTCTTTCTGCGCAAAAAGAGGAGAGGGAGGTTCGAAGAACAGAAAGGCTGGCTCCAGAAATATTGAATGTCACCGAATTGATCAGACCGGAACGAGTGGATATGTTGAGAATATTGACACCGAGTGAAGAAAATTGACCCGTTAAGTCTGCGATCATGGTGGGGGTCAGCGGATCTCCAATTGCAATCACGGAAATCGGTTCTTGGTCTTTAGGTTCAGCCTTTGAAGAATCGCTAAACGCTATGGCAATATCGGCGCCCAAATGTTGCGAACATTGCTCAATATCGGCTTCAATCGCGTCTGCATGGGCGGGGTTGAGGTCAATAAGAACAGTGAGGATCAGTCGCCCGCCAATGACAATTTGCTCGACATCAAGGATCGTGATCGCAAAAGGTGCCAAAGTTTCGAATAGCCCCTGTGCCAGACCAGGTCCATCCTCGGCGGAGAGCACAATGAGGCCCGTAAATAATGTTAAATTCGTGGACCCGCTTTGTCGACTCATACGGGGGAGTTTATCGGTAAGTCTTTGGCGCAGAATCCTGCGTGAGGGCAGTAGATTTGACCCAATATGAACGAGAAAACCGTCTTGAATCTTTCCCAAGTGTCAGTTCGACGTGGCGACCGTACGATATTGGGTCCTCTGGATTTTGCTGTTTCAGAGGGGGAGCGTTGGGTCATCCTGGGACCAAACGGGGCTGGAAAATCTACTCTTCTTAAATTGATGGCGGCCATCAATTTTCCAACTCAAGGTACCGTCGAAATTTTGGGATCGAAAATGGGACGAGTGGATTTGTTTGAACTTCGCCCACGGGTGGGATTCTGCAGTTCAGCAATGGCGGAAGTAATTCCTTCGGATGAACTTGTCCGAGACGTAGTTCTCACGGCCGCTTACGCAGTCTTCGGAAGATGGAACGAAGATTATGATCTTTGGGATGAATCTCGTGCTATCGCACTCTTAACAACTTTCGGCGTTCGACATTTAGGTGATCGAGAGTACGGGACCCTGAGCGAAGGGGAACGAAAGCGTGTACAGATTTCTCGCGCTCTCATGGCTGATCCTGAAATTTTGCTCCTTGACGAGCCTGCAGCTGGCCTTGATGTGGGGGGACGCGAAGATATTCTCTCCAGATTCGCGAATTTTTCTCGTGATGACCATGCTCCGGTCACAATTCTCGTTACACATCACATTGAAGAGATTCCAACCGGAACCACTCACGCTTTGCTAATGAAAGACGGTTCGATCGCAGTTTCTGGTCCTGTTGATGAGGTAATTACTTCTGAGCATGTAAGTGCCGTATTCGGCTTACCGATTTCTGTACTTAAGGAGAATGAGCGATTCTTCGCTCGAGCGTTCTAGTTCCAATAGAAAAGGGAGCGTGGCAACTAAGCCACGCTCCCTTTTCTACTTTTAGAAGTTATCCAATCCAAGCGTTGATCGGCGATGTCAAGAAGTAGATCATAAATAACCCAGAGACCAAAAGAAGCAGTGGGTGAATTTCTTTACGTCGACCTTGCACTACGCGAATCACGACGTGAGAAACGAATCCGGCGCCAATACCAACCGAGATGCTGTAGGTGAACGGCATCAAAATGATGGTCAAAAAGGCAGGAATCGCGATTCCCAAATCTTCCCAATCGATGCTCTTGATCTGAGTCATCATCAAGAATCCAACGACGACCAACGCTGGCGTTGCAGCTTCGTAAGGAATCACGGCAACAAGGGGAGCCAAGAATGTCGTGAGTAGGAAACACAAACCAGTGACTACCGATGCAAGTCCCGTGCGAGCTCCTTCGCCAACACCAGACGCTGATTCGATATATGAAGTATTGGAAGAGATGCCTCCAGCACCGCCGGCTACTGCTGCGAGTGAATCAACGAAAAGGATCTGTTCGATTTTCGGAATTTCCCCATTGGCATCCATAAGACCCGCTTCGTTTGCGATGGCGGTAACCGTGCCGACAGTGTCAAAGAAGTCAGAAAGCAGGATAGTAAATACAAGAAGTATTCCGGCGATAATGCTTATTCGGCTGAACGATCCTAGAAGACTGAAATGCCCTAACAGACTGAAATCCGGCTTTGCAACAATCTTTGACGGCACAGAGGGAACGTTAAGACCCCAACCCTTAGGATTGATTTTGTCAGGAGCCATGAAATTCGGACCGATCTTGAATGCTTTTTCAACTATCACAGCAAGCACAGTGGCAAGCACGATGCCAATAAGGAGAGCGCCCTTAACCTTCTTTACAAGTAGACCAATCATAAGAAATAGTCCAAAAGCGAAAACGATAATGGGCCAGCCGACCAAAGTGCCGTTATCTCCAAGAGTTACTGGAACCGGTCCAGCGCCTGTACGTCGGACAAATCCAGAATCTACAAGACCAATAAGGGCAATGAAGAGCCCGATTCCAACGGAAATCGCAACCTTGAGTTGCTGCGGTACGGCGCGAAACACTGCTGTTCGAAAACCTGTTAGCACCAAAACGGTGATGATCAGACCTTCCAAAACGATGAGCCCCATTGCATCAGCCCAAGACATCTTGGAGGCGATACCTACTGCTACGAAAGTGTTAAGTCCCAATCCTGTGGCGAGAGCTAGTGGAAAATTTGCCACAAGTCCCATCAAGATTGTTATAACTCCAGCGATAAGTGCAGTTGCTGCTGCAATCAAAGCAAGGTTGGGGTGTGAACCATCGCCGCCCAAATATTTTCCGTCTCCGTCTTTGGTGAGACCAAGGATGAGTGGGTTGAGAGCGACGATATAGGCCATAGTGAAGAATGTGACGACTCCTCCTCGGACCTCTCGTCCCACGGTGGAGCCACGTTGAGTAATTTTAAAATACGTATCGCGCACAGATTTCCCCTTACTGTTTTGGTATCGGGGGTGGTTGCGACCCCGTGTGGCTTCACGGCCCACAAGCCGGGGGAGGATGGAAAACGCTATCGCGAAAAGTTGGTCATTTGTGAGTAAGGCGCGCTAGGAAACCGAAGGAAATGGCGATGGATTGGCCGATGAGTAAGGCAAAGAGCGCGGTACCTAGACCGACTCGACCACCGAGTATCGCTCCAAGGACCAAAACAGTGGCTTCTATAGCCAGGCGAACCCGACCGATGCGAATTCCAGTTATTTTATGAAGCCCAGTCATTAAACCATCGCGTGGCCCGGGACCAAGAGCGCTTGATATGTAGAGAGATGACGCTATTCCGACAAAGAAAACACCGAGTAAGGCAAACACTAATTGAGAAAGAAAACTACTTTGTTTTGGAAGAAGGTCTACGGTTATTTGAAGTGCGAGTGCGATCACGACGATATTAAGGAGAGTTCCGAATCCTGGCCATTCCTTAAGAGGAATCCAAAGAATAAGCACGGCGCAACTGACAATAAATGTTGACCATCCAAGGTTTATGCCAGCGTGAATCGAAATACCCTGAGAGAGCACGACCCACGGCGAATTCCCAAGGCTGGATTGCACCAGAAAAGCTTCACCTACTCCGAAGAGAATCAAACCCAAGACGAGAACTGTCACGCTTGCTGGTGTTAATTTCCATCGGCCCTTTGCCATCCACGGGGTATGCGGAATCGTTCGGTGCGGGCGCAGCCATCTACCTACCAATTCAAGAAATTCCGAATACATAGGTGCAGGCTATCTCATCTCAAAGGTTAGACTTAATGACAATGAACCTCTCTTTTCCTGGCATGGGAACCGTTATAAATATTTTTGCCATCCTCGGAGGGTCTTTGCTTGGCATTTTGGTAGGTTCGAAAATGTCTAAACGGACTCGAACTTTGCTAACAGATGTTCTTGGTCTCACAGTATTACTCGGCGCGGCATCAGCCCTGTCCGCGTTATGGTCGAAGGAATTTATTTCCTCCCTTCCACAAGGATGGCCTTTGCTTTCAATTCTTGCCGCTCTGCTTATAGGAGGCTTACTCGGTTCTGCTTTGCGATTAGAGGACCGATTAGAAAATCTTGGAGAAAAATTGCGCGTAAAATTTCGGGCATCTAACGAGAGTTCATTTGTTGAAGGATTTGTATCCGCCTCTTTGTTGTTTGCCATCGGCCCTCTAGCAATTCTGGGCAGTATTAGCGATGGAATGTCCAAAGGCATAGATCAATTGGTCCTCAAAAGCACACTCGATTTCTTTTCTGCAATGGCATTTGCCGCTTCCCTCGGTTGGGGAGTAGCGGTATCCGTCTTTCCAGTAGCGCTCTATCAAGGATTTTGGACGGTCGTTGGAGTTGCCTTGGGAGCCGTCTTGGCTAGCTACCAGATTGATGCCATGACGATCACTGGCGGTGTATTGCTCGTTTGTATCGGACTTAAACTGATGCGTATTAAGGACGTAGCTGTTGGGAATTTACTTCCTGCATTAGCGATCGCTCCGCTTATCGTTTTGGGTCTGCACGCCTTCGCTTGAATTAGAAAGTCTTGCCGTCAATCACGAATCGATACTTAACGTCACTGGCAACGGTACGATCGTAAGCGGTATTGGCGTAGTCGGCGGAGATAACCTCAACATCACTCACGATGTTGTGTTTGCCACAAAAATCGAGCATCTCTTGGGTTTCGGGAATTCCACCAATTTGTGATCCCGCAACTGAACGGCGAGCCGTTAGAAGAGTCCCGACGTTGATGGAATAGGGCTTGCTGGGTAATCCAATAGCAACGAGAGTTCCATCTACTTTCAGAAGCTTGACGTAAAGGTTCATTTCGAGATTTGCAGATACGGTGTTCAAGATCAAATCGAACTGCGATTCATAATTCTTTAACTCTTTAGGGTCGGCTGTTGAAACAAAATGATCCGCTCCCATGAGTAATGCGTCAGCCTTCTTGCCTGGAGAGTGGGAGAAAACGGTGACGGTGGCCCCAAGTGCCTTTGCGAATTTCACTCCCATGTGGCCGAGACCGCCAAGTCCCATCACGCCAACGTGAGATCCCGACGTGGCTCCCCAGTGCTTAAGAGGTGAGTAGAGAGTTATTCCTGCGCAAAGTAACGGTGCAACGCCGGGTAAGGAGAGGTTTTCGGGAACATGAACTGCGTAATCTTCATTCACAACGAACGTATTTGAATAGCCACCCATGGCCACATTTCCTTCGCTGTCGAGAGCGTTATAGGTGGGAGTCATTCCATTATCGCAGTATTGCTGCAGCCCCGCTAAACATTTATCGCATGTTCGGCATGAATCGATAAATACTCCGACACCGATGCGTTGGCCTACTGCGAACTTTGTAACCTTCGAACCTGTAGCGCTGACATGACCGACAATCTCGTGACCAGGAACCATTGGAAAAAGAGCAGGCCCCCATTCTTCTCGTGCTTGATGGATGTCTGAATGGCAGATACCCGCAAACGCAATGTCGAATGAGACATCATTCGCGCCCAACTCACGTCGCTCGAATTCAAAGGGTACGAGAGGCGAATTGGCACCATGAACTGCTAATCCTCGAGATTGCATTGTTCCACCTTTAGTTTGAAGGGCTAGATTTTGAATGGAAGTGGGTCGATTGACGTATGAGCAGCGCCCGATGCACGAGCCGTGACATGACGCATATGGTGGCGGCGACATAGGACCTCGTAAGCAATTGCTTGACCGGGTGTCACATCCCCAACAACGACCTGTTCGCCTTCGGTGATCATCACGCCACCTTGCGTGCGAGCGTTATGTGTTGCGCGGGCACCACACCAACAAAGGGCTTCTACTTGAAGCGTGTGTACTCGATCGGCAAGTTCGACCAATCGCGCAGATCCTGGAAAAAGCGAGGTTCTAAAATCCGTGAGAATCCCGAAGGCGAAGACATCAATACTCAATCCATCTACGATTTTGGCCAATTGTTCGATTTGCTCTGGTTGATAGAACTGCGCTTCATCGCAAATTACATAATCTATGCGCTCACCCATCGAAAGCTGATCGACTACGAAGCGATGAATATCGATCTCTTCATCAACTTCAAGGGCTTGGCGTTGAAGACCTAGTCGCGAGGAGATAACTCCAGTGCCTGCTCTATCTTTACTGGTGAAAATCAATCCGGTTCTGCCACGACTTTGATGATTATGGGCTGTTTGGAGGGCAAGGGTTGACTTGCCGCTATCCATCGTTCCGCAGTAATAGATCAGTTCGGCCACGAGGGAATTCTGCCATGTAGTGGGCCAATACTCATATTCTTGTTAAAGAACACCCCTTGCCCTTAGCGCGGCCGTCAATTCAGGAACCAGGTGAAGAGCGTAATCAACACTTATATGCGTCGTGTCTCGGTAGACCACAATCCCATAGCGGATTGCCGGACATTCTTTTGCGTCACAGAACCAATCCTTAGATTCAATGTGCAAAATCTTTTCCTTTTTAAACACAGGCGGTGATGGTATTGCCAGACATGAGGTGGCATTTGACGAGGAAAGACAGGAGGGAACATCTTCCTTGGGTAAGGGCGTGTCCTCTAGGGCGATAACAAAACCTTTGGAATCAACCAAGGTATTGAGACGACTCATGGTGGTGAGGTATCCGTTCTTCCACCAGGAGGAGAAATTTGAAATGGATTTTGGTGGCGAATAGTGGGCGAAATTACCTGTGATAACGGCCCAAGGTTTCAAAGAAGCAATTCTCAAAAAAGAATTTTCACGCCATGCGGCACATTGGGTGTTGCGAAACGCTCCGATATCGGGCAACGTAACGGTGACCGCTGGGCAACTAGATTTAGTGAGGACCACCAGTTTCCATCTTTGAGTCTTTGAGATTGCATTCAGAGTTGGGAACCATTGAGCTGCATGCGAATCTCCGAAGAGGACCACTGTTTTTCTTCCATTTGGATCTCCGTATTCACAAGGGCCTGAACGAACTTGATTCTTATCCAGTTGGCAACCATCTGCATAAATCGCAGGTTTGCGGATGACTTCAGCGAGGGTGAAACCAGAAGTTAGATTCTTTGGAGTTGACGCAGCGATTGCGCCTCCCAACGAAGCACTTGTAAGCGTTGAAAGGAGTGCCAACGAGAAAGCAATTTTTGGACCAATTTTTATGAATCGAAGCGGTTGTTCCACGAACCTATGAGTCAGATCGGCCAAGATAAGAGTAAACGCAATTCCCAAAATTCGTTGTGATACTGACAGTGGATGTCCAAGCCATTGAGGCGCCAAAATTAGCACTGGCCAATGCCACAAGTAAGCAGGGTAGGAAATCGCACCAAGCCACTGGGCAAACGGGTTTCTAATAGGATAAGTAATTATTTTTGGCAGTTGAGAAACATAGCGAATCAATCCCGCGCATCCCAGTACCGGCGGGATTGCTGCCCAGCCCGGGAAAGGCGTACCAGAATTGTAAGTGAAACTCGTCGCAAAGATAGCGACCACGAATATGTAAGGAAGAATCTTAGGTAATCTCAAAGTGGGAGGGCGCCAAAGTATGAGAGCACCGACACCTAATTCCCATGCACGAGTCGGCAGCGAGTAGAAAGACCAAATGGGTGAATGCGAAGTCAGATATAGCGAATAGGCAAAAGAGGCAACGGTTGTTCCTGCTATTACCCGAAATAGCAAATTTCGACCGCCGATTTTCAAAGCACCAAAGAGAAGAAATGGCCAGACCAAATAAAACTGTTCTTCAACCGCAAGGGACCAATAGTGGATGATAGGTGAGGGAGTGGCCCCAAGATTTTGATAGTCATTTTGCCAATAGGCAAAAAGATAATTGCTAATGTAGAGCGCACCCGCTACTACGTCTCTGCCCAATATAGAACGCGCCGATGAGGGCATGATGAAGAATGACGCGATTGCCGTCGCGAATAGCACTAGAAATGACGAAGGTAGTAAGCGCTTAATTCTTCGAGCGAAGAATTTCACAAAGGAAATTCGGCCTGTCTTCTCTATCTCGCGAAGAAGTAAACCGGTGATGAGATAACCTGAAATAACATAGAAGATGTCGACTCCTATGAAACCGCCGGAGCTAAAGCGGGCGTGAAATAGGACCACAAGAAGGGCCGCTACGGCGCGCAGCCCCTGGATTTCAAGGATCATGACTAAGCTGTAAAAACGGTATGTACTGGGATGTCGACCCTATCTTCTTGAATTCGGCCACGTCCTCCGAGAGCAGGTATCTCCAAAACTGTTACTACAGATGAAACAATCCCGCCGGAACGTTCGATCAGCTTTATTGCCGCCTGGGCGGTTCCGCCAGTTGCCAAAACATCATCAATAATCAACGTTCGAACTCCCGCCGGAATGGCATCTTGATGTATCTCTAAGACGTCCATTCCATATTCAAGCCCATAACTCTCTCCAAAAGTGAGATGTGGAAGCTTGCCTTTTTTACGAACTGGCACGAATCCACGTCCAGATGCATGAGCCAACGCCGCGGCGAAGATGAAACCTCTGGCCTCAATCCCGGCAATTAAATCGCTTCCCTCTACATATTGCGCCAGAGCTTGAATCACTAATGAGAATGCATCTGGGTCTGCCAGAAGTGGCGTTAAATCTTGAAAGCGGACTCCCGGGATCGGATAATCAGGTATCTCCCGTACCAGTGATCGCGCAATTTCAAGCCTGCTAGGCATCTCTTCCTTCCCGTGCAGCGCCCAATCCTTTTTGCTTCACAATTCTTTGTGTCCGAACGGGGACTTGAACCCCGAAGCCCTTTCGAGCACTAGCACCTCAAGCTAGCGCGTCTGCCAATTCCGCCACCCGGACGAGTGAGGGGTCACAATATCAACTCTGAAGCAAGGAAACCAAATACAGGATTTTCGCTGGCAATTAGGGAGAATAGGGCCATGACAAGCAACGAGACCGATGATCTAGCGGCATTTACTCTTTCCGACCTTGAGCGCGATGCGATCAATCTATGTCTAGAGATGATTCGCATCCCCAGTGTGAATTACGGGGACGGCAAAGGCGATGAGAAAGATGTTGCGGATTTTGTGAGAGCAAAGCTTGCCGAAGTGGGGATAGCTTCGAAAATTTATGAGTCAGCACCAGGTCGGTGCAATGTTGTCGCCACCATTGAGGGAAGTGACGTAACACGTCCTGGTTTGGTACTACATGGCCATATAGATGTGGTCCCAGCAAATGCCGAAGATTGGTCTGTCGATCCATTTGCAGGAATCATCAAGGACGGCATGATTTGGGGACGTGGCGCGGTAGATATGAAGAATACCGATGCAATGATCTTGGCGATTGTTCGCAAATGGGCGCGAAGCGGTTACAAACCTCCACGTCGAATTTTGCTTGTCTTCTTTGCTGATGAGGAGGCCGGGAGTATTTATGGCTCGCGCTGGATGGTTAAGGAACATCCGGAAGTTTTCGCCGGATGCAACGAGGCAGTTTCTGAAGTTGGCGGATTCTCGGTAACAGTAGGCGACAATAAGCGGCTTTACCTTGTGGAGGCAGCCCAAAAGGGTATTCATTGGATGAGATTAACGGCGCATGGACGGGCCGGACATGGATCAATGATGAACAATGAAAATGCAATCACAGCCTTGTCGGTTGCGGTTGCGAAGATCGGCGCACATGTCTGGCCACAGCGTTATTCAAAGACAGTCAAGACTTTTTTACGCCATGTTGCGACAGCTACGGGAAAGCCTTTCAACGAAGACGACTTACGTCCACTACTACCAGAACTTGGTTCTGCTGCCCGAATGATTGGCGCGACTTTTCAAAACACGGCAAATCCAACGCTCTTAGAAGCTGGCTATAAAGCAAATGTAATCCCTCAATCTGCGTCCGCGATTATTGATGGTCGTTTTTTGCCGGGGTACGAATCAGAACTCAACGCAACAGTTAGGGATTTAGTTGGACCTGATATACAAATAGAGACAGTGACTCGAGATATCGCCTTGGAAGTTGAATTTGAAGGTCCACTTGTCGAAGCAATGTGCGCAGCTTTGACGAAAGAAGACCCAGAGGGAATTCCAGTTCCATACATGATGAGCGGCGGTACAGACAATAAGGCACTATCTGAACTTGGAATCGCAGGTTATGGATTCTCTCCTTTGCGCTTGCCGCCTGATCTAGATTTCATGGCGCTCTTTCACGGCGTAGATGAGCGAGTTCCAATTGATGGAATTATTTTTGGCGTACGAGTGCTGGAGAATTTTCTAGAGAACTGCTGACACATCGTCCAGCGCACTTCGCACAATCTGAGGCAACAAAATTTCCTCAGATGTAAGTGCTCCCCGAAGTTGCGCTCCCGTGCGGGCTCCAATAATTACGCTTGTCACTCCAGGGCTATCGCGAACCCAGGCGAGCGCCACCTCCAAGGGAGAGAAACCCAAACCTTCAGCCGCGATGCTGACTGCTTCGACGATTCGCTGGCTTCGAGCGTCCAAGTAAGGCTCGACGAAATTTGCGAAATGGGGACTTGCGCCCCGCGAGTCACTTGGCGTTCCAAAGCGATATTTGCCTGTGAGGACGCCCCGTCCAAGTGGAGACCAAGCAAGAATTCCGACACCGAGCTCTTGTGCGCACGGCGATATTTCTTTCTCAATAGATCGATTGAGAAGTGAGTATTCATTTTGCAGAGTTGCGATTGGTGCTTTTGTGGGGGATTGTTGTTGCAGGGTAATCGCTCGGGCGCTCTGCCATCCATTGAAATTCGAAACACCCACATAACGTGCTTTCCCACTGGAATATGCATAGTCAATTGCGGAAAGCGTGTCCTCAAGCGGGTTTTGAGAATCCCAAGCATGGATTTGCCATAGATCCACGTAATCTGTGCCCAGCCGAAGGAGAGATTGATCCAACTGAGCAAGGAGAGCACGTCGTGAGGTATCTACTCGCCTTTGACCAGATTCAAAAGTAATTCCGGCTTTTGTGCCTAAAACTATTTCTTCGCGCTTGAAAAAAGTTCCGATCAGGCCACCGATTGTTCTTTCACTATCGCCGTCACCATAAATTGCTGCCGTGTCGAGAAAATTGCCCCCGGCTTCAAGATACGCGCGACATTGATCCGCGGCTTCATGCTCATCAGTATCTCGGCCCCATGTCATGGTTCCAAGGCCGAGGCGCGAAAGTACAAGGCCGGTGTTTCCTGCGCGACGAAATTCCATAGCCCGACCCT
The DNA here is from genome assembly GCA_026392695.1 of Actinomycetota bacterium. GTDB lineage: Bacteria > Actinomycetota > Actinomycetes > Nanopelagicales > Nanopelagicaceae > QYPT01. The sequence continues at coordinate 25,070 of JAPLBP010000121.1, forward strand.
AGCAAGGCAAAGAGGCTTTTAGCCCGATACTCTTGCCCCTGCGCAAGATTTGCCGAAAATCATGGGAAGGGTCGGACGTGACTTTAGTTCTTCTAGTTCGACACGCTCACTCCACGGCAAATGCCACGGGCATTTTGTCCGGACGGATTGAAGGAATTCACTTAAGCGATAGAGGCAAGATTCAAGCTCGCGGTCTGAATAAACGATTGGGTCCTATCTCCGTTAAAGTACTCCGAACGAGCCCGCTGGAGCGATGTGAAGAAACTATTGCTCCGTGGTTGAATCGAAACGCTCGGGATGGAGTAAATCCGCGCCTTAAACTTCGCTACGACGAAGGACTCGTGGAAGCCGATTACGGAACTTGGAGTGGACGAAGTTTGAGATCGCTGAGAAAAGAAGCGCTCTGGAAGAAAGTGCAGTCGAGCCCTTCTAAGGTTATTTTTCCCGGGGGAGAAGCGCTACTCTCGATGCAAAAGAGAGCAGTAAAGAGCGTTGAAGATGCTTTGAAAGTTCCTGGCAAAGGAAACATAATTCTTGTAAGTCATGGAGATGTCATAAAATCGATCGTGGCTGCAAGTCTGTCGATGGATCTCGACAGTTTCCAAAGGATCGTGATTGACCCGGCCTCGATTTCGATTCTTGATTTCTCCTCTGAATCCCCACGCGTACTCTTACTTAATGATTCTCGCTCTACCCTTGATTCTTCGATTCTTGGCAAGCGCGGCAAAGGTCCACTCGTGGGTGGCGGTTCTGGAGCGAAGAACGCCGTAAAAAAAGGGAGCAAATCTTAAATGGCACGCGTGATTCACGAATTCGATCCGGTTGAACGCTTCGTGGCCGGAACAGTGGGTGCACCTGGCGAACGATCTTTCTTTCTGCAGGCACGATCGGGAACGCGATTGGTATCTGTATTACTAGAAAAAGCGCAAGTGCTTGCGATTGCTGAAAGACTGAGTCTGCTCATTAAGGAATTGACCCGCGCTCAACCTTCGATTTCACAATCAACGATTGAAACAGATGATGGCCCACTAGAAGTTCCA
>JAPLBP010000121.1:26225-40190 GCA_026392695.1 Actinomycetota bacterium
CGCGTTGGAGTCATCGGTTTGGCCTGGGTGAGTGACCGGGAACTCGTTCAAATAGATTTACAAGCATCTACTACGCAAGAAATTGATACTGAAGAGATCGTTGAAGACGAAGAACACGCACCCGATCTACTTCGAGTACTTCTCAGTGTCGCGCAGACCCGCGCATTCGTTTCGCGCTCTATGGCGGTGGTGGCTTCAGGGCGGCCACCGTGTCCATTGTGTGGTCTAGCTCTAGATCCTCAAGGGCACGTGTGTCCGAGGGCAAATGGTTATCGACGCTAAGTCCGCCCTCGAAACGGGGGAGATGACAATTCAGGGGAGGCTCGTTGACGCCTCGAATGCCACCCTGCTAGCAAAAGTAGACGATGGCGGTGATGGGATCTCCTGCATCTACAAGCCTATTGCGGGAGAAAGGCCCCTGTGGGATTTTCCTCATGGCACCTTGGCTTATCGAGAGTACGCGGCATATCTCATCAGTTCTGAAGCGCACTTCGAGGTAGTTCCATTCACCTTGTTGCGCAACGGACCATATGGTGAAGGGGCTGTCCAGCATTGGATCGATATCGATGAGTCCATAGATTTATTCGAATTATTTAAGATGGATTTGCCGGAACTTAGAAAGATGGCCCTTTTTGATGCCGTCATCAACAACACAGATCGAAAGATTGGCCATCTTTTGCCCACCCAAGATGGGCGAATAATGGGTTGCGATCACGGAGTCACTTTCCATAGTGACGATAAACTCCGCACGGTTTTATGGCAATGGGCGGGCGAGAAGCTGACGGCGCAGGAAATTTCACTGCTTTCCAATTTGCAAGAACTCCTCTCTGCAGATTTAGGTTCACGATTAGATGACCTTCTGTCTCAAGGGGAAGTTCGAGAATTACGCCGACGAATTGCTACCCTCATAGATACTGCTTCATTCCCACTTCCCAACCCTGCGTGGCCATCCGTTCCTTGGCCCCCTTTTTGAGCGCATTCTTCGGATCCACTAATAGGATGCGATCGTGAATTCTTGGGCAGAGGTATACCTTCCTCCGATAGATAAAGTTTTTGCTTTTCCCACTTTCTGCCTTAAAAACTCTGCCACGGGTCTCGTAGAGTCCTTACATGTTAAGGATACGTATCGCATGTATGTGTGTGGGATTACTCCCTATGACGCCACGCACTTAGGTCACGCAGCGACTTATGTCACTTTTGATTTGATCAACAGATATCTGCGTGCATCGGGTAAAAATGTCCTCTTTGTCGAAAATATCACAGACATAGATGATCCGCTTCTTGAACGCGCGACTCGCGATGGCATTGATTGGAAAGACCTAGCTCAATCACAAATTGAACTTTTTCGCGGGGATATGAGCGACTTGCACGTGATTCCACCAAATCACTACATCGGAGCAGTGGAATCTATTAATTTAGTAGTGGATGCAATCTCTACTTTGAAATCTAAGGGCTACGTCTACGAAGTGGGCAAAGATCTCTACTTCTCTGTTCGAGCTGATTCGGAATTTGGTTCGCGTTCACATTTACGTCAAGATCGCATGATTGAAATTTTCTCTCAACGTGGAGGCGACCCCGCGATACCAGGAAAGCGGGATCCACTTGATGCACTGGTCTGGCTGTCGCACCGACCTGGTGAACCTTATTGGCCATCACCTTTTGGAGATGGACGCCCAGGGTGGCACATTGAATGCAGTGCTATCGCCCTAAATTATCTCAATGTGGATCCAGAAGATGATTTCTCGATAGATATTCAAGGTGGCGGTAGCGATCTACTTTTCCCTCATCATGAAATGGGCGCTTCGGAATCTGCCTTACTTTCAGGTCAACAATATGCACGGATGTATGTGTATGCGGGCATGATTGGTTTGGATGGCGAAAAAATGAGCAAGAGTTTGGGCAATCTTGTATTTCTTTCCCGACTCGTGAATGACGGTTTTGACCCAATGGCAATTCGTTTGGCACTCATTTCGGATCATTATTCAACCGATCGTATGTGGAGTGACACTAAATTAATCGCCGGCGTTGAATTGCTTGACCGCTTACGAATCGCGCTGTCAAAGCCTGAAGTGGCTCCTACGGAATTAGTAATAGAAGGAATCATCCAAGCGCTATCAAATGATTTGGATACGCCCAGAGCCTTATCGCTCCTGACTTCATGGTGTGATGAGACTTTCAATGGAGGAGTCGGCGGGTCTGCCGGCGAACTTGCTCGTGCGATCGATTTACTCTTGGGAGTTGCTATTTAATCTTCGTTCTTTGTTCGCCTTAAATATCGCTCAAACTCTCTTGCAATGGACTCACCTGTTGCTTCGGGCAGATCAGCTTCATCCTTGGCCGCCTCTAATGACTTTATGTACTCGGCAATATCGCTATCTTCGTTGGCCATCTCATCAACTGCGATTTCCCAAGCCTTGGAATGATCCGATAAGTCTCCTAAATCAATGCTGATATTGAGGATATCTTCGAGTGAGTTAATTAAAGCCAACGTTGCTTTGGGCGAAGGGGGCGCCGAGGCATAGTGGGGAATTGAGGCCCATAAGGAAACAGCGTCAATTCCACGTTTTTGCGCGCCATCTTGCAATATTCCAAGAATTCCTGTGGGTCCTTGATATCTACTTACATTCACGCCGAGTTTCTTTGCGACGTCTGGATGAGATCCGCTTCCAGTGACACTGATAGGTCGAGTGTGAGGAGTGTCCGCGAGTAGGGAACCGAGGGTGACAATCATCGAAACTTCAAGATCGTCAGCAAGATCTAGAATCTGATTTGCGAATGTCTTCCACTTCATCGAAGGTTCCGCGCCCTTTACTAGTACAACGTCGAAAGGCAAGTTGGGAACGTTAGACCCGAAGACTTCAGTTCCAGGCCAAGTGATATGTCGGATCTTTGATCCATCTATAGAGACTTGAGGACGATTGACTTGAAAATCATAGAACTCTTCTGGATCACACGTCGCGATTAAAGTTGAACCCCAAACGCTTAACAAGTGGGAAATGGCCCCAGAGGCCGCTTCTCCTGCATCATTCCAACCAGTAAAAGCCAGGACCATTACTGGGCTTCTGAGCGACGGGATTTCAAGAATTTCCACACGTCCACCTTACGGTACCCTTCGTCCAGTGACGACCTCATCCCATAGCCTGCGCCAAGCACTAGCTGACCGCTGCGTAATCGCCGATGGAGCCATGGGGACCATGCTTCAGGCGGCATTACCAACCTTGAAGGATTTTGAAGGTCATGAAGGTTGCAACGAAATCCTTAATGTAAGTCGTCCTGACATTGTGAGATCAGTGCACGAGGAATATCTTCGAGTGGGCGTGGATGCCATTGAGACAAATACCTTTGGCGCTAACTGGGCAAATCTGGCCGAATATGGCATAGAGGATCGCATCTACGAACTTGCTTTCGCAGGCGGCCGAGTCGCTCGAGAATGTGCCGATCGATTTGCAACTGCGGATAAACCACGTTTCGTCCTCGGGTCGCTGGGACCAGGAACTAAATTACCCAGTCTTGGACACACGACGTATACAGTTCTAAAAGATTCTTATTTCACGGCCTCGAAGGGTTTGATAGATGCGGGTGTCGACGCCCTACTTATTGAAACCACTCAAGATTTACTTCAAGCTAAAGCCGCTGTGAACGGCGCACGTCAAGCCATCGCTGAAGTTGAACGCGATGTGATGTTGATCGTGCAAGTTACAGTTGAAACGACTGGAACGATGCTCCTGGGTTCAGAAATTGGGGCTGCGCTTAATGCTTTGGAACCTTTGGAAATCGATCTCATCGGCCTCAATTGCGCCACTGGACCTGCCGAAATGTCCGAACATTTGCGCTACCTTAGTAAGAGTTCGACTGTCGGCATTTCCGTAATGCCAAATGCAGGCCTCCCAATTCTAGGACCAGATGGTGCGACTTATCCTCTTACACCTGAAGAGTTGGCATCCGCTCTAGAACACTTCGTTCGCGAATACGGCGTTTCTCTCATTGGTGGCTGTTGTGGAACCACTCCAATGCACTTGGCTGAGGTAGTCAAGAAATTGGAAAATTCACCTACGCAATCTCGCTCACCGAAGATTGAAGCGGGCGCGTCTTCGATCTATCAATACGTACCATTTCGCCAGGACTTAACGTATTTGGCGATCGGGGAGCGAACTAACGCAAATGGTTCGAGGGCTTTTCGAGACGCTCTGATCGCCGAGGATTGGCAAACCTGCGTGGAAATTGCGCGAGATCAAATTCGAGATGGCGCACACTTACTAGATCTATCGGTTGATTACGTTGGGCGGGATGGCGCAGCCGACATGGCCGAATTAGCCAGTCGATTTGCAACTTCTTCTACTTTACCAATTGTTTTGGATTCAACAGAGCCTGCCGTTATAAAGGCGGGATTGGAACATTTAGGCGGACGCAGCGTTATAAATTCTGTTAACTTCGAAGACGGGGACGGACCGCTTTCCCGATTCGCCAGAATTATGCCTTTAGTCAAAGAACATGGTGCAAGCGTCATTGCGTTGACGATCGATGAAACGGGACAAGCTCGTGACGCGGAATGGAAACTGCGCGTATCACGTCGACTCATCGAAAGTCTTACCCAAACATGGGGACTAGCTCTTGGGGACATTCTGATTGATTGCTTAACTTTTCCAATTGCAACGGGGCAAGAAGAGACCCGGCGAGATGGAATTGAAACGATTGAAGCCATACGTCGACTTAAGCAAGAGTATCCCGAGGTCCAAACAACTCTTGGTGTCAGTAACGTTTCATTTGGTTTAAACCCTGCAGCCAGAATAGTTCTCAACTCCGTTTTCTTGCACGAGGCTGTTGAAGCAGGTCTGGACTCCGCCATAGTTCATCCTTCCAAAATCATGCCGATGGTTCGCATCGAGCCAAGACAAAGAGAAGTTGCTCTAGATTTGATTTACGATCGGCGGGTCTTTGAGGGAGATCAATGCACGTACGACCCTTTGTCAGAGTTTCTGAAACTTTTTGAAGGTGTCGAAGTTGCCAACTCGCGCCTTACTAGAGCAGCAGAATTAGCGGCCTTGCCACTGACAGAAAGATTGACGCGTCGTATCGTAGATGGGGAAAAAGTCGGATTGGAAGGCGATCTGCAGGAAGCGATGAACGCCGGATTAGCACCTTTGGAAATTATTAATAGTCATCTCTTAGATGGCATGAAAACTGTGGGTGAGCTCTTTGGTAAGGGCGAGATGCAACTCCCATTCGTGCTACAAAGCGCCGAAGTTATGAAAAGCGCGGTCGCTTTCCTGGAGCCCTTCATGGAGAAAACCGGTGCAGACGGACGAGGCGTAATGGTTCTTGCCACCGTGCGTGGGGATGTGCACGACATTGGTAAAAACCTCGTAGATATTATTTTGTCGAATAACGGTTACCGCGTGGTAAATATCGGAATAAAGCAAACTATCAACCAAATAATTGATGCTGCGGTTGAATCTAATGCCGATGCTATTGGTATGAGTGGCTTGCTCGTGAAATCAACGGTCATCATGAAAGAGAACCTCGAAGAATTGACTTCTCGAGGATTGGCTCAACGTTGGCCAATAGTTCTCGGCGGAGCCGCTCTTACCCGAACATATGTTGAACAAGATCTCGCAAAGCAATTTGACGGCGAAGTGCGATATGCGAGAGATGCTTTTGAAGGCTTGAAATTAATGGACACGATCATGGCCATCAAACGCGGGGAACCTGGCGTCGCTCTACCGCCTTTACGTGAAAGGCGAGTGAAGGTTGTAACGCCCGCCCAAGAATTGGCCAAAGCAGATACTCGAAGAAGTGATGTTTCCCAAAACGTTTCGATACCGACTCCGCCATTCTGGGGCAGTAAGGTCGTCAAAGGCGTACCTCTCAATGATTATGCGGCGATGCTTGATGAACGGGCGCTATTCGTTGGTCAGTGGGGGCTTCGAGGTGCTCGTGGTGAATATGAAGAGATGGCCCAGAACGAGGGGCGCCCACGGTTACGTTCGCTACTTAATGAGTCATTAGCAAATGGTTGGCTCAATCCGGCCGTCGTCTATGGGTATTTCCCTTGCGTAAGCGTAGGCAACGATCTTGTTGTCCTTCATCATGAGGGAGCCCTGAAGGGGGAGGAGCGAGTTCGCTTTACCTTCCCTCGTCAGTCACGTGATCGCCGACTTTGCCTCTCTGATTTCTTCGCATCTCGTGAATCAGGAAAGATCGATGTTGTCGCTTTCCACATCGTGACAATGGGTAATTCGGTAAGTGTCGCCACAGGAGAACTCTTTGCAGCCAATGCATACCGCGAGTACCTCGAGTTGCATGGTCTCTCTGTTCAACTTACTGAAGCTCTCGCTGAATTCTGGCATGCACGAATTCGAGATGAATTGAAAGTTAAGGATGATGATGCTGCCGATCTCGCATCCATTCTTGATCAAGGCTATCGAGGGTCTAGGTATTCTTTCGGCTATCCGGCTTGTCCAGATCTTGAACAGCAAGTCCAACTTTGCGAACTTTTACAACCAGAGAGAATTGGCGTGGACCTGTCTGAGGAATTCCAATTGCATCCAGAACAGTCAACATCCGCGATTATTGTTCATCATCCAGAGGCAAAGTATTTCAATGCCAACTGAAGGCTTCTTCTCGGCAGTTCTCTTCGATATGGATGGAACTCTCGTGAATACGGAACCGCTATGGCTGTTGTCGGAGCAAGATCTAACCGGGCGATATGGATATTCATGGACGAGCGATGATCAAGCCCGTTGCCTTGGTGGACCACTAGATCGAGTTGGGCGATACATGCATGAAAAGACCAATGCAGAGTCGCCTGAATTTTTCACTAATACTCTTATTGATCTCATGGTAGAACGATTGCATCAAGGCGCGCCCCTTATGCCGGGAAGTGAAGTGTTGATGGAATTACTAACCAGTATGAATATTCCTATGGCACTTGTTTCGGCGAGCCCACGCGTTCTCGTCGATGCAGTTCTAGAGAACCTCGCGTCGCACCCTTTCCAATTTTCGATTTCCAGTGACGATGTAGCAAAAGTGAAGCCTCATCCCGAAGGATATCTCAAGGCTGCAGAATTCCTAGGCGCGGGAATTTCCAACACGTTAATACTTGAAGACTCAGATACCGGTGTGACTGCCGCAAGAGAGAGTGGTGGTTGGGTTATTGCAATACCTCATCTTGTGCACATTGAATCCGTTGGACGGGTTAAAACCTACGAATCCCTTGAGGCTTTAAATGAAAATGAACTACTTTCGCATTATCGTAATTGCATGGCGAACTAGATTTTAAGAAACAAAGGCTGGACAAACTGGCTTAAAGGAGCACCAATCACAGAGCCGTGAAGGCCTTGGTCTCCATGAATCGTTTTTAATCGAATCGAGTATCTGGTCGGCAATGGCTAATAGTTTCTTTTCCGTCCGCAAAAGATCCGATTCGGTCGGGCTATTTCGCAGAAGTTGTCCATCGCCTAAATAAATGAGTTGAATGAGTTGAGGAATCTGACTATGAATTCGCCAGTAGATCAGGGCGTAAATCCATAATTGAAATAGAGCTTTTTCTTCCCACGCTGGTTTTGGGGATTTGCCGGTCTTGTAATCGACGATTCGTATCTCACCTGTTGGTGCAATGTCTAATCGATCAATATATCCGTGTAGGTAGATGGAGTCAGACAAGTCAATTTCGACGTGAAGCTCGCGTTCGGTGGGTTCAAAACTATGAGGGGATTCAAGATTGAAATAGGTAGTTAATAGAGACTGTGCGCGATCCATCCATTCCTTTGTGTTTGTAACTTTTTCCTCAAGTTCTGGACGTTCGAGAAGTTGATTTTCCCAAAGAGTGGGAAGGAGCTCGAAAGCACGATGAATTGTTCGATCTGCAGCGGGAGCATCAAAGAGCCTCTCAAGCACAGAATGGATAAGAGTTCCTCGTTCGGCGTCCAAACTAACACCCTCGGGAAGTTGATCGATTGCCCTGAACTTATATAACTGAGGGCAATTGGAATAATCATTCACCCTGCTGGGGGAGAGGCGGATTTGACTCATGCGGGTCAAAGTACTCGCTTCGCGAGCAATGATGTGCCTTCCCGCCTAAGATGCTCACGTGTCTACTCCTGGATATTTTGCCCTTGGCGATCGAGTACAACTAACCGACCCCAAAGGCAAGCTCTATAGTTTTACGCTGATTGCTGGTAAGGAATGGCACACTCATAAGGGCTGGATAGTTCACGATGAAATGATTGGAATGCCCGAAGGATCTGTGGTCTCTACATCCGGCGGTCTGCGCTTTACTGCCTTCAAACCCCTACTGGGCGATTATGTTCTTTCTATGCCTCGCGGCGCGACAATTGTGTATCCCAAAGACTCCGCTCTCATCCTTGGCTTCGCGGATATTTACCCTGGAGCGCGCGTACTTGAAGCCGGTGTTGGAAGCGGAGCCCTAACAATCTCACTGTTGCGTGCTGTAGGAGCAACGGGACTTGTACATTCGATCGAACGTCGAGCCGACTTTGCCGAGAACGCAACATCAAATGTCACAGATTATTTTGCGGGCAGACCATCTAATTGGGAATGCACAATTGGGTCTCTTCAAGAACAAGAGTTCGATACACAATTCGATCGAGTCATTCTTGACATGCTCGCCCCATGGGAATGCGTTGAATTGGCAGCTAAAGTTCTACGTCCTGGCGGGGTCTTCCTTGCATACGTTGCAACTACAACGCAACTTTCGGCTACAGCTGAAGCTCTCAAATCGGATGGGAATTTCACCGAACCTGAAAGCAATGAATCACTCATTCGCGGTTGGCACCACGAGGGTTTAGCCGTTCGTCCTCAACATCGAATGATTGGACATACAGGATTTCTGATCCAATCGCGCCGGATGGCTCCAGGCGTAGAAGTCCTGGCAAGACGACGACGCCCGTCAAAGGGAGGTTACGATGGCATCGCGCAAGAGTGAGCGCCTCATAAATCTGACGATGGCCCTTCTTGCAACTCGCCGTTATTTATCCAAATCTGAAATATTCCGCACTGTGGATGGCTATACAGGTAGCGATGAATCTAAAGAGCGGATGTTTGAACGCGACAAAGATGACCTTCGAAGAATAGGGATCGCGATTGAGGTACGAAGCCTTGATCCTCTCTTTGAAGATGAACCCGGTTATCGAATCCATCCCGAGTCTTATTCCCTTGAGCTTGGTGATTTATCTGGCACCGAGATCGCGATCCTCTCTCTTGCCGCGCAAGCATGGCGGGGTGCCGCCTTGGGTGCTTCGGCACAGAGCGCGCTGGTTAAGTTGCATTCCCTTGGCATTGAATCGGATTTTGATTCCCTGCCTGCGCTCTCCCCGAAAGTCAGCGTGGATTCAGCCAACTTCCTACCTCTTGCTCAAGCAGTTTCGGATCGGACACGAGTTTCCTTCACATATCTATCCGCTCAACTCATTCAAGAGAAAAGGGTGGTGGAACCGTATGGTTTAGGGAGTCGTAAGGGCATTTGGTATCTGGTTGGTCGAGATCTCTCCCGGGATGCAATGCGAACTTTTCGCCTGGCTCGAATTCTTAATGATGTCGAACTCGAGAGAGCTTCTGGCATTTTCTCTGTTGACCTCGATTTTGATGTTCTTGAATTTTTAGATTCGCATCTTTTTGTAGAACGAGCGATTGCCCAAGTGCGCCTTCGAATCGGAAAGGGACATGCTCTCCGAAATGGAGCGAAAATTCTTTCCTCTGATGGCGAGTTTGATCTGTGTGAAATCTCCTACCAGAGCCAAGATCGCTTCATCGATCAACTCCTTTGGCACGGGGAAGATGCGGTCGTAGATTCACCGCAAGAGTTACGCGACAGAGTGATCAGCAAATTGAACAGCCTGGTGAGTGCCCATGACTAGTCAAAAGCCAAGCGCAGGGTTAGATGATGCAGCCCGTCTTCTTGATTTAGTACCATTCCTGCTTTCTCACCAAGGAATATCCATTGCGGAATTAGCCAAGAAGTTCTTCGTTACTCCTGAAGAGATTACTTCTGATCTAACTACTTTGTGGATGTGCGGACTACCCGGCTATACCGCCTACGAACTTATAGATCTCTCCTTTGATTCCGGATTTGTGACAATTTCCAATGCTCAGACCTTAGATCGACCACGGGCATTGGAACGCAACGAAGCGTTGGCTTTGCTCCTTGGGCTTGAAACTTTGTTGGAGGAGATCAGCTCGACGAACGCGGATCTAGCTTCTTCGATTGCTCATTTGATTGAAAAGATTTCAGTCAAGGTGGGCGAGAGCGCAGCCTTGCGCGTGAAGGCAGGTTCACCCACGGCGTCGGCTCTTAGAGCAAAGATTTCCGAGGCGATGGATTCACGAGCGTTTCTCAGAATTTCATATCACTCCTCGGCGCACGACGAAATAGGCGAACGAATTATCGAACCTTTGGAATTTAGCTCTCTCAACGAGATGGAATATCTTGAAGCGTTTTGCCAAAGCTCCAATGGATTTCGCACTTTTCGCATGGATAGAATTATCTCCGCGCAAATTCATCATGGTGTAGAAGTGGCGCCAAAGGTCGACTCCAACGTGAGCGAGCCTGCCACTATTGCGTTTTCGCTTCGCGTCTTGGATCGCGCTCGAGATGTATTCGAGCGTTTTTCTCTCAATTCCTTATCTCTGGCATCTTTAGAATCCACTAGGGAGATACCCGCACAAAGTTTCAGCTCGGAATGGACCCTTCGTGAGGTGATGAGTCTGGGCGGCGCAGTGGCAATTTCCTCTCCAGAATCTCTCAGATCTGCGGTAAGAGACAGGGCCCAGCGGACGCTGGCAGGCTATTCAAATCCTAGTTATTAGGCTGACATCGCCCCCGATGGGGTAGCGTTACCCCGTCTGGTTGAGAAGGCTCACGGTGGCAACCGAGAGTAGACAGCTCACCCCCACTACCAAGAAGGAGATCTCGGCCATGTTTCTTAGAGAGCCCAGCCACATACTAATTCTGCTCCTCGTTCTCGTAGTCCTGTTCGGAGCAAAGCGTTTGCCCGATTCAGCGCGCTCGTTGGCCAAGTCAATGCGTATCTTTAAATCTGAAATGAAAGAGATTAATCAGGACGAGAAGAAGACCGACGGAGAAGGCAGCGCGGAGAAGTAGTCTCTATGGCGGCCACGTCTGGCGGCCGTATGCCGCTCCTAGAACACCTGCGTGAGTTTCGACGGAGAGTAGTTCGTTCTTCCATCATTATCCTGATCGCATCAGGTTTCGGTTGGTATTTCTATAATCAAATCATTACAACTTTGGCACGCCCCGTGTGCGACCTACGAAAAGCTCAAGCGGCCGCAGCTTCGCACTGCGGTTCTCTCTACATTAACGGAGTTCTAGGCCCGCTTAATCTGCAAATCAAGGTTGCTCTTCTTACCGGCTTGATCATTTCAGCACCTTTATGGCTCTATCAGTTTTGGGCCTTTATCGCTCCGGGTCTACATCGGAAAGAGAAAAGAAATTCCATTCTCTTTATCGCCTCTGCAACTCCTTTTTTCGCATTGGGCGCGACCCTTGGATATCTAATTTTACCTGTTGCTATAAAAGTGCTTTTTGGATTTACTCCAAACTCACTTGCGAACTTAGTCAAGTTCGATGATTACTTGGATTTCGTGCTCCGAATCATTCTCCTATTTGGACTTGCGTTCGAGTTGCCGATTTTCCTAGTAGCGCTAAATCTCATCGGTTTCATTTCCGGAAAGGCGATTCTTCGTCCGTGGCGAGTATGGGTATTCGGGATAACTTTATTTACCGCCGCATTCACTCCAACAGGAGACCCCCTTACTATGGCAATTTTGGCAGTTCCGCTGTGCCTATTTTATTTTGCGGCCGGCGGCATTGCGCTTCTGGTTGATCGCCGTAGGGCAAAGCGAGAGGCGAATGAAGAGGCTGAAATCTAATGTGGGGCGTGGTCATCAACCCAATATCTGGAAGGGGAGTGGGGGCCCAATTTGGCTTACGTGTCACAGATTTTCTTAGTAACAATGGAGTCTCGTATCGCATCATCTCAGGCGCGAGCGCCGAAAATACACGTGAAGCCCTAAGACTTTTTCTTTCCACCGAAACTTGCGAAGGTGTTATAGCTGTTGGAGGGGATGGATTGGTCCATCTCGTTTTACAACAGGTAGCAGGCACAAAGGTACCGATGGCGGTTGTTCCTGCTGGAACTGGCAACGACTTCTATCGCACGCTCGGATGGCCGCTAGATAATCTTGAAAAGGTTCTATCGGCAGTTTTGTATTCTCGACCAACGCCTGTGGACTTGGGAATTGTTGATGGCGAATGGTTTGGGGCGATTTTGTCAACGGGTTTTGATTCTCTCGTAAACGAGCGGGCGAATAAAATGATTTGGCCAAAAGGACCAATGAAATATAACGTTGCAATCTTGTTGGAACTCTTAGGGTTCACTCCTAGAAAGTATGAACTTTCCCTTGATGGAGTGAAGATCACGACACAAGCCATGTTAATCGCTGTAGGTAATGGCTCATCATATGGTGGTGGGATGAAGGCGTGTCCCGGCGCAGATATACGTGATGGGCTATTTGACGTCATGGTTCTGAGCCCGATTTCGAAATTCAAATTTCTGCGAGTCTTCCCGCGTGTTTATAGCGGGACCCATGTAACACATCCTGCGGTGCGCATCTATCGCGGCAGGGAAATTTCGATTGATTCTGATGCTGTTGCATACGCTGATGGAGAACGTGTTGGACCGTTGCCGGTAAAAGCAGAATGTGTCTCAGGCGCCTTACTTACCTGGTGTGAATGAGTACCCCCGCGCAAAATTTCGCCGCAGCGAAAGAGCGCAATAGAACGCCTTTAACGGCGAGATTCGCGGCGACATTTGATTTTCCATTCGATGACTTTCAATCCGAAGCGTGTGCCGCCGTCGAAATGGGGCACGGAGTTCTAGTTGCGGCACCAACAGGAGCTGGAAAGACGGTTATTGGAGAATTTGCTGCATTCCTGGCGCTCGAAAAGGGAAAGAAGTGCTTTTACACGACTCCCATCAAAGCTCTTTCTAATCAAAAGTATCAAGAATTTGTTGATCGATTCGGTACTGATCGCGTTGGGCTCTTGACAGGCGACACGAGCATAAACAGCGAAGCAGATGTGCTAGTAATGACGACCGAAGTATTGCGAAACATGCTTTACGCGGGCTCCAACACTCTGTCTCGTCTAGGTTTTGTCGTGATGGATGAGGTTCATTATCTGGCTGATAAATTCCGCGGAGCAGTTTGGGAAGAAGTACTGATACATCTCATGGAAAGTGTTCAAATCATTTCTCTCTCGGCGACTGTATCGAATGCCGAAGAATTCGGTGAGTGGCTCCAAACGATTCGCGGAGATACCGCAGTCATCGTGAGTGAAATTCGACCGGTACCTCTTTACCAACACGTTCTTATCGACAACGGTCTTATCGATCTTTTTGTGGAGAACGGAAAGGTTAATCCAGAGATTCTTCGGCGCGAGAAGGAGGCGATGCGCAGAGTTCGTACTCCTCGTCAGCGGGAGTGGATCGATGGTGGGCATCGATTATCTCGACCTGAAATCGTGGAGAAGTTGAACAGTGAAGCGATGCTTCCGGCAATATCCTTCATTTTTTCACGTGTTGGTTGTGATTCAGCGGTACGCCAGTGCCTGAATGCTGGCGTGAGGTTGACCTCCACCGAGGAAAGAACACAAATTCGCGAATGCGCCCTTAGGCATACTCACAATATTGTTGAGGAAGATCTTGAGACGCTCGGTTTCACTGAATGGCTTTCCGCTCTTGAACGTGGAATTGCCGCACATCACGCGGGTCTTTTGCCCAGCTTTAAGAACGCCGTGGAAGAACTTTTCCAGCGAGGGCTTATCAAGATTGTGTTTGCGACCGAGACATTGGCACTAGGTATTAATATGCCCGCCCGAACAGTTGTCTTGGAAAAGTTGATGAAGTGGAATGGTGAAGCCCACCTCCC
>JAPLBP010000080.1 GCA_026392695.1 Actinomycetota bacterium
AGATCTTCTGAATGGATCTAGCCTCCGCCACATGGGTGTGGAGCACTGCGGTCAGAGGCGCCCCGCGCATAATGGCCGTTATGAGAGCGTCAATGAATCGTCGTATCTGCACCGATTCAATCCTTTTGCCCATTTGGTCGATTGCCACATGAAAGGAAAAGCCTGACCTGACGGATTCAATAACGACTTCCAGTTGTTGGGAAAGACGTCCGTTTGATCGCTGGGAAATTCTGGTCAAGGCGCCCATCGGAGTATCCCCAGCGGAAAGCGCTAGCGTCATCATCTCGATTACAGACGCGAACTCAGCCTCAATTTGGAGCCTCTGCTTACGCACTTGACTAGACAACTTGCGATCTTCAAGCGTGAATACTCCGAATGCTCCTAAGGCGGTGACGATCAGAGTAAACGTAAGAGAACTTTGAAAACTTGATGAAACCAAGAAAGTAACAAGACTTGACCAACAGGAGCGACTCACTTGTTTCAATCGAAACCGCTCATAGCCTTCCTCTCGCCCCAACATCGTAAGTCGATCGCGAACTCCGCTCGTATCCCGGATTTGAGTGACTCTGCGTCGAGATTTTCGGAGAATGTCACTTGCATTTTCAGGTGCGAAAAACATCACTGATCCAGATAGAGAAAAGAGAAACGGAATCATCAACTTTGAACTGATCATGGCCGCGACCCGTCTAGCCGATAAAACTGCTTGGAATTAGCAAAGACTCTTGGTGGCTCCGGCAATTGTCCCAATTTGGCCATCCATATATAGGCCAACAAGGTCATAACGAGTCCAAGTAGAAGTATCAGGACGCCACTCGGCTGGGAGAAGGACTCAACGGTGCCAGGTTGGTTCGAAAGCAACAAGAGAAGAAGCCAAGGCGCAGCTGAGGAGAGATGCGCGGAGTTCTTTATCCAACCATGCTTTATTTCTATTTCCTTTCGAAGCGTGAGGTCTTCTCGAAGAAATTCACCTAGGGTTCGAAATATTCCCAAAAGTTCTGAGCCTCCCAAAGACTTCGCCAAAAGTATTGCTTCGAGAATTTGATCACTCCCTTGGGAGTGGAAACGAGATTTCAATTTCTCAATTGAGTTTGCGAAATCACCCGTGCGAAGAAGTTCGATTTTGAAATCAAGAAAATCCGGTCGGATTATCTCGGGTCCACGTGTAGACAAAGACACCATTGCTTCCGATAAGGACAGTCCGGCTTGAATGCCGGAAACGAGGTGATCCGTAACTTCTGGCCATACTTGAAGCAATGCCTTCGATTCTCGCTTCTCCCGATTTTTTAAATATTGCGAGGTGATTACACATGCAAAACAGGTGAATGGAAATGTTAAGGCGACCGAAGTGGTCAGTAATAGAACTACTGCTGTGACAACTGCACCCGAAATTAGACTGTAAAGATATCTGTTTGTTGAGGACGGCATTGACTCGCTACCTGGCGTAATACTGCCCCTTATATCTCGACTCTTTTGCAAAGAAGCAATATTCGTCCTTTTCTCCGACCACGGAAGAACTCTCAAGACATCTCTCTCAAAAGTCGCATGTGTTTCGGGGCAGAAAATTCTTTGTCGGCCCACCTTTCGTCGATCTCTCGTGCTCGCTTTCAAATTCCGGTCCCTGTGAATGTTGGATTTTGGCTCCAAGATTCGGACTCCATATGTGCAAAGACCGGCGGCGAATATCGCGACCGCTACTGGATTGCGCAATAGATCGAGAAGGAATCCGAATTTAGAATCGAGCATCGAGTTTCGGCCTCTCGCCGACCAGCCGCGTTCGTGGGATTGCATCTCTATTCAAAGGAAGGTCGTTTAGTGTCCCCAATCCTTTTTCGTAGTCGCCTCCGTTCCATAACCACAATGTTTCAAGTTCGACTCGATCATTTTCGATTCTTCCAGTAACGCGAGAAAGTTCACATACTCTGCGTTGTCCAGATGTCTCCAGTTTCACTTGGAGAACCAGATCAATCGCAGCAGCAACCGTGGGGCCGACGAACTTCCTAGAAATATTTTCACCCGCAAGAAGCGGAAGTGTCTGAAGTTTTACTATCGCATCGCGCGTTGAATTTGCGTGAATTGTCCCCATGCCTGGAAGTCCTGAATTCAAGGCGATCAACATGTCGAGAGCTTCAGCTTCGCGCACCTCACCCACGATGATTCGAGAGGGCCGCATGCGAAGTGATTCTTTTATAAGGCGTCGAAGCGGGATCTCGCCTTCACCTTGAAGGTTGGCACTTCGAGTTTGAAGAGCAATAACATCTGGCAAGTTTGGTCTCAACTCAAAGACTTCTTCGATGGTAATTACTCGCTCCGTGACCGGTACAGCTGATACAAGCGCATTCAACAAAGTAGTTTTCCCCGCTTGAGTCCCGCCACTAACCAGAATGTTTAGACCAGAACGCACGGATTCCGAAAGTATTTCGGCCATTTCGAAAGACATCGCATTTTTCTTTGCCAGATCATTTAGGGAAAGAGTTTGCAATAGATGTTTTCGAATGTTGACTGCCCAATGCTCTGGCGTGATTTCAGGAATTGCGACGTGGAGTCTGCTGCCATCTTTCAATCGAGCATCAACAAAAGGATGCGAAAGATCCAAACGTCTTCCGCTCCACATGAGCGCACGTTCAACAATATTTTGGACGTCTTGAGCCGAAAGTAAAAGAGTCGTCAGTTCATTTTTCCCTCTCCGAGCTACGAATATCCTCTCCGGGGAATTAATCCAGATTTCCTCGATCTCCGGGTCTTCCATGAAAGGCGCGAGCGCCCCGAAGGTTAAAGCAAGATCTGAAGAAGTCATGACGAGAAGGTAGGCGTGTAGGAAACGGACTTTGATCTCTATGTTCTTAGACGTGGATAAGGGAGAGATGAGGATTTCTAATCCGCTCTATTTTGATAATTACCTACAAAGTGGACTCAACTAACACTTCATGATCCAATCTATTGAGCAGTTCCAAACCAGTTTCATTTTCGCAAGAAACGATCGATGAGGAAAAGATGAACAGTTTCCGTTCCTTGAGATGCCAATGCCTTTCAAGTCGCGAAGTGAATCCTTGGGCAGAGACCTCCTCCCCAGAAAAGAGCAGAACGAACTCGAATTCACCCAATCGGGCACAGAGATCTTCGGACCTAGAGATTGCGGTGAGTGCGTGACCAAATTCCAGGATGTCTTTTTCGTACTCTGACCCAAACTCCTCCCCCAACATTTTCTCGCGCAGTACAAGGCGTAAAAGCAAAATCTCGCCACCGTTTCGGTTCTTCCTAGCGAGTTCTCTCCGGAGATCCTGATAGAAAAGTGGAGGAGCAGCAAGATTTGTCAAAGAATCTCGAATTCCGTCGTGGCTATACATCGCAATCCAATTGCTACCCTTTCCACTGTGAACGAGAAGTCCAAACACCATCATGGCGAGGTAACGCGACGCGGTGCGATCGTGGCAGCCCTTCTGCGATTTGAGGCAGCTACGGTGATTTCCCTAGCGGCCTACCTCACATTGAAGTCGCTCACTTCACATCCACAAGCTCCCATGGCCCTTGCGATGGAAATTCTCTTCGCACTCCTTGGAGGACTCGGACTATTAGCCGCAGGGCACGGCTTTGCGAATGGACGAAATTACGGAAGAGCCCCGGCCGTTCTCGCTAACTTGATCGCATTGGGAGTTTCCATCTTTCAGTTCCAAGCACACCTCTGGTTCTTGGCAACCCCACTCGCCCTCATTGCTCTGATCACGACTGGGCTCGCTCTCTCCATAATTCCTGAGTAGTCACTCTCTGAGTGGCCTTGATTGCCGAGTATCGATAGTTCCTGAGTAGCGATCTCATTTCCTTGCACAAATCAGGCATTTTCGTCGGATCCGCCGTAATCTCACAAATCTCCCCGTTATTTCACGGGCAACAGATTAGGTAGGCTTGACCCTCTTAGCAGTCGCCTTACCCTTATCGAGTTCGACCGATATGTAGGAAAGAGGAGTTTGCCAGTGTCGGCATCTGACGCAGATCCCACAGCCAGTGCTTCGTCGTTCGCCAAGAAATTTGGCGAGGAGATTGCCGAGCAATTTGGCGCTAACGAGTGGCTCGTCGATGAGATGTATGAAATGTATTTGGAAGATCGAGCCTCAGTTGATGCCTCATGGATCGCGCTTTTTGACCGAATAACCAAAGACCCCCGCACGGCAGTGGGGACCAGCACTCAGCCTCAAGCAAGTGCGCAACCTCAAGCAAGTGCGCAACCTCAAGGGAATATGTCGCAAGCGGGCGTGAATAAGAACGTCCCACTTTCTCAGGCAGGAGTGCCGCCGATTCCAAAGGCTGAATCCGCCAGACAAAACGCGCCAGTCCAAGAAAGCGCCTTGGCGGACGAAATCGCCCACCCTCCTTTTGTTCATTACCCAGACGCCTTTGCGCCTACCCGACCAATCTCCTCTTCTTCTCCCGCAATAGCTGTAATTTCCTCAACTCCGCAAGAAGTCGTATCGCAAGATCCACGACCTCAAGAAGTGGCATCGCAAGAAGTGGCCCCACAAGTTTCGGCACGTCAACAATCAGTGCCTCAACAAGAGGCACCTAAAGAAGCAGTCCGCAAAGCCGCCGCCTCCACACCAACTCCGGCCGATCCTGTCGTGAAACCCGTGCCAGTTCTGGTTACCCCAAGCGCCGCATCTGTTGAACCTTTGCGTGGAATTGCAGGCCGTGTTGTTCAGAGCATGGAAGCTTCCCTCACCGTGCCGACCGCAACAAGTGTCCGCGCAATTCCGGCCAAATTACTTATTGATAATCGCATTGTCATAAACAATCACCTCAAGCGAGCACGTGGCGGAAAAGTTTCATTTACACACCTCATTGCCTACGCGATGATCAAAGCTGTCCGTGCAATGCCAGAAATGAATTCCTCCTTCACGTTGCTCGATGGCAAACCTGCGATCGCACACCCAGAACATGTCAATCTCGGAATCGCAATTGATATGTCTAAACCAGATGGAACTCGCCAGCTTCTCGTGCCCTCAATCAAAGGATGCGAAGACTTAGATTTCGGACAATTCTGGGGCGCATATGAAGCCAGAGTGAAGAAAGCACGAAGCGGCACCCTCACGGTTGAGGATTACGCGAACACAACTCTTTCATTAACAAATCCTGGAACCATCGGAACAGTTCACTCTGTCCCCCGCTTGGTCACTGGGCAATCAATGATTCTTGGTGTTGGTGCGATGGATTACCCAGCCGAGTTTCAAGGAGCAAGTGCTGAAACCCTCGCTCGTCTTGCCGTCAGCAAAGTTATTACGCTTACCAGTACCTACGATCACCGCGTCATTCAAGGCGCGCAATCTGGCGACTTCCTTCGTCGCATCCACGAATTACTTCTCGGAGCCGAAGGTTTCTACGACGAGATTTTTGCCGCACTTCGCATTCCTTACGTTCCAATTCGCTGGGTGGCCGATATCGAATTCGCTCGCGATGCCGAGATCGATAAAACAGCCCGTGTTCAACAGTTAATTCACGCCTACCGCACTAATGGCCACCTCATGGCTGACATCGATCCGTTGGAATACAAGCAACGCTCACATCCAGATCTTGATGTTGTTACTCACGGCCTCACTCTCTGGGATCTTGATCGTGAATTTGCCACCGGTGGATTTGGTGGAAAGAGTTTTATGAAGTTGCGCAAGATTCTTGGAATCCTGCGTGACTCCTACTGCCGATCAATCGGCGTGGAATATATGTATATCGAAAGCCCTCCTGAGCGCACTTGGTTGCAACAAAAAGTTGAGATGGAGCCTGTGAAGTTTCCCCATGAGGAACAGCTTCGTATTCTGCGCCGACTAAATGGCGCGGAAGCATTCGAGTCTTTCCTACAGACAAAGTATGTTGGACAAAAGCGCTTTTCACTCGAAGGTGGCGAAACAGTTATTCCACTTCTTGACGCTGTGATCTCCGCTGCGGCAGAGGCGAAACTCGATGAAGTGTGCATTGGCATGCCTCACCGCGGTCGACTCAATGTCCTGGCAAACATTGCTGGAAAATCTGCTGGTCAAATCTTCCAAGAATTCGAAGGTCACTACATCGCGAATTCTGTTCAAGGCAGTGGAGATGTTAAGTACCACCTTGGAACAGAGGGAATCTTTACCGCGCAATCGGGAGCAACTACCAAAATTTTCTTAGCGGCAAATCCATCCCACCTCGAAGCAGTTAATCCAGTTCTTGAAGGAATTGTCCGTGCTAAACAAGACGTACTAATTTCAGAAGATAAATTCTCGGTTCTTCCACTTCTGGTTCATGGAGATGCTGCCTTTGCGGGGCAAGGCGTTGTCGCAGAGACTCTTAACATGTCGCAACTTCGCGGCTATCGCACCGGTGGAACCATCCACGTCATCGTTAATAACCAGGTCGGCTTTACAACGTCGCCACACGCATCGCGATCATCGACGTATGCCACCGACGTCGCAAAAGGCATTCAGGCACCAATCTTCCATGTCAACGGAGATGATCCAGAGGCGTGCGTACGCGTTGCACGATTGGCATTTGAGTATCGCCAAAAGTTCAATAAAGACGTTGTTATTGACATGCTTTGCTACCGCCGTCGCGGTCACAACGAAGGCGACGAACCAAGCTTTACTCAACCAATGATGTACAAACTCATTGACGCAAAGCGTTCAACCCGTACTTTGTACACCGAAGCACTCGTCGGTCGCGGAGATATCAACCTCGAAGAAGCCGAAGAAGTCGCTCGTGATTATCAGATGCAGCTTGAGGCTGTTTTTGCCGCCGTTCACAATCTCAAACCAGAGAATGTTCTTGGCGCGGATATTCCAGAAGCACCGCTTCCGCATGAAGTTGAGACGAGTATTTCAGAATCTACTGCGCGCGAGATCGCGCAAACACAAGTATCGGCACCTGAGGGATTCACGGTCCATCCAAAGTTGATGCCGCAGTTAAGCAAACGTGTTGAGATGCTCAGCGATGCATCGATCGATTGGTCCATGGGAGAGGCACTCGCGTTTGGATCACTCCTTCTCGAGGGAAAACCAATTCGCCTCGCTGGACAAGATTCTCGCCGCGGAACATTCAGTAATCGCCATGCCGTCATCATTGATAAAGAGAATGGCAGCGAGTGGACCCCGCTTGGAAACTTGATCTCAGATAAGAATCAATTCGTGGTTATCGATTCCCTACTTTCCGAATACGCAGCAATGGGATTTGAGTACGGATATTCCGTCGCTCGCAATGAAGCTTTAGTTATGTGGGAGGCCCAATTCGGAGATTTCGGAAATGGCGCACAAACAATTATCGATGAATTTATTTCTTCATCCCTGCAAAAATGGGGCGAGCGCTCTGGTCTTGTTCTACTGTTGCCACATGGCTTCGAAGGGCAAGGTCCAGATCATTCATCAGCACGTATCGAGCGCTACTTAGCGCTGTGTGCCGAGCACAATATGACCGTCGCCCAACCTTCTACTCCGGCTTCCTACTTCCACCTTCTACGTTGGCAGGCCATGAATCCTGCGCACAGACCACTCATTATCTTTACGCCCAAATCTATGTTGCGCATGAAGGCGGCTTCCTCTGCCCTTACTGATTTCACAAGTGGGCATTTTCAACCGGTGATTTCTGATGAATCAGTTTCAAATGCCAAGCGCGTGATTTTCTGCTCTGGTCGTGTTTATTACGACCTTATTGCCGAGCGTGCCCGCACGGGAGAAGATTCGACAGCTATCGTCCGAGTCGAGCAGTTGTATCCCCTGCCATCGCACGAGTTGCAAACCGAAGCGGACAAACACCCTGGGGCCACTTTGCTATGGGTGCAAGATGAGCCAGCAAATCAGGGACCGTGGCCATTTATTGGTCTCAACACGTTGGAAGTATTCGGGGATCGCGTCTTGCGCCGGGTTTCTCGTCGCGCCACCGCAAGCCCTGCTACGGGCAACCACTATGGCCATGACGAAGAAGCAAAAGCGCTCATGATCGAGGCATTCACTCGATAGCCGTTCCGCCTAGATGACTATCCACGGATCAGTTTCCTGATCTCTTCTAGAACTCTCGCTCTTTACGCGTTCCCTCGCAGTCGAGCTGGCTATTTGCTCGCCTACTCGTGAGTTTTCCGTTTATCCGAGATCGTTATAAAACAGTAATCAAGACCTACCGCTTACAGACTTTCTTTCGTTGAATCGCCACCGACGAACTAGTACTTTCCAATAAGTGATTTTCCCTACGGGTCATCTTTATGACCTTTCCGAACCATTGGCGACAGAAAGCAGTTGGCAAAAATGAGCAAGTCGCGATGGTGGGAAAGTGCGGTCTTTTATCAAATTTACCCCCGCTCTTTTCTCGACAGTAATGGCGACGGCGAGGGAGATCTCGCAGGTATCACCAGCCGACTTTCGCATGTAAGCGATCTTGGAGCCGATGCCATTTGGCTTAGCCCTTTTTACACATCTCCAAATCACGATGGCGGATATGACGTCGCGGATCCTCGAGATGTAGATCCTCGACATGGCACATTGGCGGATGCAAAAATTCTCTTTGATACCGCGCACCAATTAGGTCTCAAAATCCTGGTTGATGTAGTTCCCAATCACTTCTCTGACGAACATGTTTGGTTTAAAGCGGCATTGAAATCACCCAAGGGCTCCCCAGAGCGCGCACGCTTCCATTTTCTCGACGGCAAAACCCCAACCACTCCGCCCAATAACTGGATTTCTCTCTTCGGTGGTTCTGCTTGGACTCAAGTTGATGACGGTCAATGGTATTTGCATCTTTTTGATTCATCTCAGCCCGACCTCAATTGGGAAAGCGAAGATATTAAGACAGATTTTGAGAAGACCCTACGCTTTTGGATTGACTTAGGTGCAGACGGTTTCCGTATCGACGTCGCCCATGGCTTGGTCAAAGAGAACATCACGCAAGACCATTATGACCCTCAAGGACTAAGCAATGCGCTACGCCTTGATGTTGAAATGAGTGCAGAAGCTCGTGGAAAGTTATTGGCTAGCGTTCCGTTCTTCGATCGAGATGGTGTTCACGAAATTTATCGCCACTGGCGAACAATCTTTGATTCCTACGATCGCGAGATTATGGCCGTGGCTGAAGCATGGGTGCATCCTCCAGAGCGCGCTACCCTGTACGTGCGTCCCGACGAATTGCAACAAGTATTCAATTTTGATCTTTTAGTCGCACGATTTGATGATCGTGAAATATTTGATTGCATCGACAGAACGCTCACACTTATTGGCGGAGTTGGAGCGAATCCAACTTGGGCACTAAGTAACCATGACACTCCCCGTCTGGTATCTCGTATGGGTGAAAAGCAAGCGCGCGCGATGGCGCTCTTCACTTACGGTCTTCCAGGTGCCGCATACATATTTCAAGGACAAGAGTTGGGTCTGCCCGACGCCGATCTCCTCGACAGTGATCGACAAGATCCCGCTTTCTTCCGTACAAATGGTGTTCAAAAAGGACGAGATGGTGCTCGCATCCCGCTCCCTTGGAAAGGTGAGAATTCTCCCTTTGGATTCACAACAGGAAAGCCGTGGCTTCCGATTCCGCAAGAATGGGCAACGAAAACTTTTGAAAAGCAAAGTGGGGATGGTTCAAGTTCCTTAGAAATGTATCGCGAACTATTGAAATTCCGAAAGGGATTGAATCCCACGACATCTCTGTCGAGGACCGTCGATAATCTCACCTGGACAGAACGTCCTAACGGTTCTGGTCTCATTGCATACAAACGAGGTAATACTGAAATTATTCTCAATACTTCCGACAGTGCAATTGAGTTGGAGAGAACCGGAGAAATCGTTTTCTCTTCCGAACTTTCTGCCGTGAATTCCGCTCAGTCAGCCAGCTCAGATAACTCCACTTCACGCAAAATAGTTTTGAGTCCGTTAACTGCCATTTGGGTTGTCGGCTAAGCAAGGCCTACTAGCCACGTTAGTAAGCCTGGTTGCCAAGTAATAAGCCTGGTTGCCAAGTAATAAGCCTGGTTGCCAAGTAATAAGACTGGTTGCAGAGTAATAAGCCTGATTGCCAAGTAATAAGACTGGTTGCAGAGTAATAAGACTGGTTGCCAAGTAATAAGACTGGTTGCCAAGTAATAAGCCTGGTTGCACAGTAATAAGACGGGTTGCAGAGTCACCAAATGAGTTAGCGGCGTTTCCCACGCCTAGAATTCGCCTTACGAACTCGAAAAAGCACGCGACCAACGACCTCAGCCTCTGTAACCGCACCCCAATCACGCGAATCGATACTTTTTGGATTATCTCCCTCAACCCAGTATCTGTCACCTTCGGCTCGGACATACCTCTTTATGAGAAAAATCCCCGGTCGTGATTCACGTTCAATAACAAGTACGTGACGAGGCAAATATCTGGCTCCCTCGTAGCCCTTTCTCCATTCAACGAGCAGCCAATCGCCATCGTTATACGTCGGACTCATGGAATCGCCGGCCACTGCGACCGTGCCAAAACTCTTCCAACGAGAAGGACGGAATATGTCAAAAGGCTCCATAGCGGTATTCTCACATTAGAAGTAACTAATCCGTACCTGTAAAGTGCCCTTGACGGGCTCTTAATGAGCTTAAGTAGTTCTCAGAAGATATGCGTTAGCCCATCTAGTACTTGAGGAGAGATTAATGTTTAGCCCAAAAGTCACCGTCTATGCCCACTGCGATCTTCCATGCGGTATCTATGATCCCGCCCAAGCAAAGATCGAAGCCCAATCAGTAAAGGCCTGCATGCAGAAATATGCTGCAAGCACTGACCCAGATTTTAAAGCCCGCGCAGTTGCAATCAAAGAAGACCGCTCGAACATGGTCAAGGAGCACCTCTGGGTTCTCTGGACTGACTACTTCAAGCCAAATCACTTTGAGGCTTATCCAAATTTGCACGTTCTCTTTAACGATGCCACCAAACTTGCTGGTGCTGCTGGAACTAAAGGAACAAACGATGTGGAAGTTGCAGACAAACTTCTCGCTAAAATTGACGAAATCGCCGAAATTTTCTGGGCTACAAAGAAGTAATCCGCGACCGACGCAAGACAACAAGAAGAATTGATGCCAGACATAAAAGAAGAGAAATAAATAGAAGTGACCTAGTGGGGCGTATGTCCCATGATGGATTGAGCGGCTGTTCGCGCGAGGAATGAAACTCGCTCGACAACCGCTCTTTTCATTTCCGCTCGCGCAATTTCGCGGTCACCTTGAAACACGTCACAGATAAAAGTTAGTTCGCGGCCTGAAAGATCAGTACAGGTCGCACTCGCCCTCACCTCCGAGCCAATCGCCACTGAATCCAAAACTTCTATTCCAATCATCGTCAAGCGCGAACTTTCGCCGTTTTCAAGGAAATCGCCAAACACGCATAAAGAGGCACTTTCCATCAGATTCGTCAGGAGAGAAGTCGCAAGAATTGGTAGGTCGCCAACCCCCAGGGCAGCAAGACAATCACCTGGTCTGACGTACATGGAAGAAAAACCAACTAGCCCAACGATCTCACTCTCGCTTCGCATCGTGGGATACCGACTTGATTCCGTTGTGGTTTCGTTCAGTCTTCAGAAGGAAAGCGATATTCCTGCGTGTGTTCGATCGTAATTTCACGGTGTTCGATCGAGCCAAACTCATCAACCTGAATCGAAATTTCCGTCATTCGAAACTCGGTGTAGAAATCAGTCGATTGCGAGCGCAAATCTGCGATTTGTTGAGCGAGGGCTTGATGCAATTCCTCTGGAGCTTTCTCACAACATGAGCGAGTCAAAACTTCATGCAACAAATTGTGCATCGCACGCTCATGCTCCATTTCTGATTTACATGGTGAGCACTCTTCAAGGTGGATCTCAATATTGTGAACCACTGCTGTCTCTGCGATCTCACCATCAATCAAAAGATCGACTGAGCCGAGTACGTCAGAACACGGCGTTGCGTGCTTTTCTCCGCAGCTCATTTGGATACCTCCTCATCGTTCGAGGTTCCTTCGGCACTTGGCGCGGACTTTACGTATCCGCGCTCCTTTGCGTAATCCGTAAGGAGCAATCGAAGTGCTTTTCGCCCACGATGAAGTCGTGACATGACCGTTCCCGTAGGGACTCCTGAAATATCAGCGATCTCTTTATAAGAAAAACCCTCTACGTCCGCTAAATAAACAGCAATGCGAAATTCTTCTGGAATCTCTTGAAGAGCACGTTTTACATCACTATCTGGCATTCGCTCAAGGGCTTCAATCTCGGCTGACTTACCCTGATCGCTCGTATGTGAAGCAGAGGCAGCTAATTGCCAATCTTCGACTTCATTGTTTGCCAATAGAGGCTGGCGCTGAGCCTTGCGGTATGAATTAATGAAGGTGGTGGTCAAAACGCGATATAGCCAGGCCTTTAGATTTGTACCGGGTTCAAATTGATGGAAAGAAGAAAAAGCTTTCAGGTAGGTATCTTGAACCAAATCCTTAGCATCGTGCGGATTCTTCGTGTAACGAAGGGCAGCCGAATACAACTGATCTGTAAATGCCAAGGCATCACGCTCAAAGCGAAGGTTGCGCTCCGCCGAACTCTCTTTTACCAACTCCGTTGAAGTCATCGTCATAAAGGCTACCGCTTCACCCTACTCACTCGAACATATCAATCGGGAAATACTGACTAAAACAGTGTTTCAGGCTCGCCAAGAAGAATTGGCGTCACCAAAGTCGGCGCGTCATTTCTCACCGCATTAACCGAATCTGCCACCGCATGTGCCTGTAAACCACCATCGAGCTCTGGATATTCCATCAGGGCACGCAACTGCTCGATTTCACGATTTTGGGGGTCGAGCCACGCCTGCCAGCGGTCTCTAGGCATGAAAACTGGCATTCTGCTGTGAATTGGGGCAAGGAACCCGATCGCCTCATGGGTAATGATCGCGGCGGTCTCGATCACCTCACCTTCAGGAGAGGTCCACGAGGACCAGATACCTGCCAGCGAAAGTGAGCCCCCGTCTTGGCGAGAAATGTAGAAGGGTTGCTTGGGTTTGTACCGACCCAAAGCGGTAGCCCATTCGTAGTATCCGTCGGCGGGAATCAGACAGCGCCGCTTTCGGAAAGAGTCTCGAAACGTTGGTTTTTCAAAGACCGATTCACATCGCGCATTGATCGCATGGGATTGCGATGCTTTTGCCTGCAACATATCTTTATACCAATGTCCGATAATTCCCCATGAAGCCGTATCTAAATTACGCATTCCAGTCTCGAGATTATCTCTAACAATATAAATTTCTTTACTCGGAGCGATATTCCAACTGGCCGGCAAAGGGGACTGCGGAACTGTGCCATTAATGCCAAATTCCTCAACGAGGGCATCATCCATTTTCGATTGCGCAAAGCGGCCGCACATAATTAATCCTCCCATAGGTACTAACAGCAACGGTAGGCTCTGCTTATGTTGGATACCAGAGAACCGTTGAGGTCTTAAAAGTAGTGACCTCAAACCAATCCTCTGATCTCTGGGCGGCCCCGCTAAGACGCAAGGGTCCCATTGTTGCAAAGGTTGAAATTCCAGGATCAAAATCCGTAACTAATCGAGCCCTCGTTTTATCTGCGTTAGCCGATTCTCCTTCAATACTCAGACGTCCACTTATTTCGAGAGACACGACGCTCATGAAGAACGGTCTGGTCGCGATCGGGGTCGGAATTAATGAAAGCCTTCACGAAGGCGAACTGCGTTGGACCATTTCTCCCAATGAATTAATTGGTCCTGCCTTGGTCGATGTGGGAAATGCCGGAACAGTCATGCGATTCTTACCCCCAGTTGCCGCTCTGGCGAATGGCGCGATTTCCTTTGATGGGGATGCCCGCTCTCATGAAAGACCGATTGCACCTGTCATTCGGGCCCTCGAAAAACTTGGCGTAGTCGTCGAGCATGATGGGCGTTATGCGCTCCCAATGGTTGTCAATGGAACCGGCGGACTTCGCGGTGGAGAAATAGATATTGATGCTTCGGCTTCAAGCCAATTCCTTTCAGCCCTATTGCTAATAGGTCCTTCAACTCTCAAAGGCATCAGCGCGCGTCATACCGGCTCACCATTGCCTTCCATGCCCCACATTGAAATGACAGTCGCAATGTTGCGCGACTTCGGTGCCGAAGTTGATGTCGATGATCGACAAAGCACGTGGAGAGTTCATCCTTCACGTTTAGTTGGTAAAGAACTCGTAATCGAGCCTGATCTCTCAAATGCGGCGCCTTTTCTTTCACTGGCAATGGTGTGCGGTGGAAGTATTACGATCGCCGATTGGCCATCATCAACAACGCAACCAGGCGACCAACTCCGAGACATATTTGGTGCGATGGGAGCAAAAGTTTTCCTCACCGACGAAGGACTAACCCTTACTTCGATGGGAATTTCTGAAGGAGAAAGTATTCACGGAATCGATATTGATTTGCATGACGTTGGCGAACTCACTCCGGCAATTGCCGCACTTGCTGCACTAGCGGATTCGCCCTCTCATCTGCGAGGCATTGGTCACCTACGCCTGCACGAAACTGATCGTCTTGCTGCACTCACGAGAGAGATCAATGCTCTTGGCGGAAAGGTCACCGAGGAAGAAACGGCCCTTCACATCACTCCTGCCTCACTTCGAGCAGGAATATTTCACACCTACGACGATCACAGACTAGCTACGGCGGGTGCCGTGCTGGGGCTGGTGGTTG
Organism: Actinomycetota bacterium; assembly: GCA_026392695.1. Lineage (GTDB taxonomy): Bacteria > Actinomycetota > Actinomycetes > Nanopelagicales > Nanopelagicaceae > QYPT01. The sequence goes on from JAPLBP010000080.1 coordinate 14,647, forward strand.
ACGGAATAGAAGTTGAGAACATCGCAACGACTGCTAAAACATTGCCAGATTTTGCAAGCATGTGGTCGGAATTAGTTGAGTAAGGAAAACAACAATGGCGAAGCGTAATTTCGATGAATCGGATGTGAGAATCCGACCGTCGAAAAGCACTCGTCCGCGTAGCAAAGACCGCCCCTCACATAATGACGCAATAAGCGCTCTTGTCACCACTGTTGATCGAGGACGAACTACCTGCATCACGGATAAGGGAATCATCATTGTTGCAATGAAAGCGCGTGAACTTGGTCCTAAGTCCGTTGTCGTTGGAGATCGGGTAAGTATCGTGGGTGACACGAGTGGAACAACCGGATCCCTCGCTCGAATTGTTGCAGTTCAAGAACGCAAGAATTCGTTGAGTCGAACTGTCGATGACATTGCAAAAGTTGAAAGAACAATTGTCGCGAATATTGATCAGCTCATCATCGTGGTAGCAGCGACAAATCCGGAACCACGACAGGGACTTATCGATCGCTTTCTCGTCAGCGCCTTCAACGAAGGAATTACGCCAATCATTCTTGTGACGAAAACGGATTTGGGTGATGCACCAACCTTTCTTGAGGAATACAGAGTTCTTGATATCCAGATCTTCACAACCCAGAAAGGATCCGATCTCACAGATATTCAAAAGATGTTGCATGGCAAAACTTCTGTCCTGGTCGGGCACTCTGGTGTTGGCAAGTCGACACTTCTCAACGCGCTAATTCCCCATGCTCAAAGGGTGATCGGTGAAGTAAATGAAGTGACAGGACGTGGTCGGCACACATCCTCGAGTGCGATTGCACTTCCACTTTCAGCCCACATGGCATTTAGCGATGGCTGGGTTATCGATACCCCTGGTATTCGAGCTTTCGGACTCGCGCATATTGATCCTGAAAGAATTGTTGCTTCTTTTGCAGATCTGAGTGAAGTTATTATCGACTGCATGCCTAATTGTTCTCACTTTGAAGAAGGGTGCGCCCTCACCCGCTGGGCCTCTCCGGAAGGAGTTGCAAACCCTGCCCGTCTTGCCCGAATACAAAGCCTTCATGCCATGTTAGATATGAAGCGGGACTAGACTTTCGCATTATGTCTCCTAGGAAATATTCTCTGGCGCAAGATCTGGCGTTGGCTCTGGCAATTGCAGACGCCGCCGATCTCATCACTTCATCGCGCTACCAATCCCTCGACTTGGTAATCACAACGAAGCCAGATAACACCCCTGTCACAGATGCTGACAAGGCGACCGAAGAGGCGATTCGAGCAATCTTGGCAAAGGAGCGACCCGAAGACGGACTCCTTGGCGAAGAATTTGGTGAAGAAAAGATCGATGCGGAGAGATACTGGATAATTGATCCAATAGATGGAACGAAAAACTTTATGCGCGCAGTTCCAACGTGGGCCACATTGGTAGCACTCGTTGAAAACGGTGAAGTTGTCGTTGGGGTAGCCAGTGCACCAGCACTCAAGCGTCGTTGGTACGCCTCCAAAGGATCTGGATCTTTCGTTGTTTTTGATAATCAGGCAGCTAGGAAAATATCGGTTTCGAAAATTTCCGACTTGAAGGATGCCTCGCTCACCTACTCTGATTTCGTCGGTTGGAATGAAAAAGGACCCGCATTCGTTTCTCTTATTGATATCTGCTGGCGCTCTCGTGGGATGGGTGATTTTTGGTCGCACATGCTTGTGGCCGAGGGTTCAGCCGAAATTGCTGTCGAACCAACTCTGGCGGTCTGGGATATGGCCGCGCTCGACATCATTGTGCGCGAAGCAGGAGGTCAATTCAGCAGCGTAACCGGTGAGCCCGGACCACATCACGGAAGTGGACTCTCTACAAATGGTTTGTTACACGAAGCAGTAGTTGAACTTCTCAACGGTGCCATTAAATAGGAATTAGAATCAATTCATGACGCTATTGACTAAGAAAAGAGATTGATCAATGGCTAGAAGAAAAAAGCAGGACGAGAATATTCGCGAAGTTATTGGGCTCGATGACCCTCTTCTCACTGCTCAGGCAGCCGCTACTTCTCAGGGCTTCGCTGCACCGTCTTCAGTTAGTTCTGCCCCCGTGTCCAGTCCAGTTAGCGCCACCCCTGCACCAGGTCCAGTTAGCGCCACCCTCGAGCCGACTCCTACAAGCTTTGTCCCAGCATCGACTCCAGTTGGCGCCGCTCCTGCGCACAGCAAAACTGCGCGTCCATCATCTGATTTGTCTAGGGCCTCGTTTAGTCCTGAGCCCGCGAAAACAGTATTAGCGCCACTAACTTTTTCGTTAGAAGGAATGACATGTTCTGCCTGCGTCTCAACTATCGAACGCACACTAAATGCGATTCCAGGAGTTAGCGCGACTGTTAATTTTGCAACGGAGACTGCCCACGTGATGGCAGCCGAGGGGACCAATCCAAAGAAACTTGTTGAAGCAATTAAGTCGGCAGGTTACGGAGCCAAAGAAATCGCAAATGTTAGCCAAATCGCCCTTCATAGCAAAAAATCAGCGGCCTCTCTTTTCTTTGCGCTGATATTTACCATTCCAGTCCTTGCAATTTCAATGACAATGTCATGGCATCCCGCCATCGACCGATGGATAAATTTCCAACTAGATAATTTCAACTTATTGCATGCAAAATACTCACCCACTGCCTGGCTCATCATTGGGTTAAGCGCACCAGTGGTCCTCATTGTGGCCTGGCCGATACATCGCGCAGCAATTCGAAATCTCGCGCACCCGACCATGGATTCGCTAATCACATTGGGTTCGCTTAGCGCGTTTGGTTGGTCTATCTATGCCAACATAACAGGCACAGGCGATGTGTACGCTGAGGTTGCGGCAACGGTTGTAACTTTTGTAATCGCCGGTCGTTATTTAGAATCACGTGCAAAACGTCGTGCGAGTAGTGCGCTTGCAACTTTGCTTGCGCTTGGTTCCAAGGAAGTGTCAGTCATACGCAAAGGCGAAATCGTTTTGATTCCGATTGATCACCTTGACATCGGAAATGAATTTGTAGTTAAGCCTGGCGAGCGCATCGCCACCGATGGAGTGGTCATCTCTGGGGCAAGTGCGGTCGATAACTCACTCTTGACGGGTGAATCACTGCCCATAGATGTCAGCCCAGGCTCAGTAGTAATCGGATCATCTCTCAATCGAAATGGGCGCCTAATTGTGCGCGCCACTCGAGTCGGATCTGACACGGAACTCGCCCGCATCACTGCCATGGTTATCAGCGCGCAAGGAACAAAAGCCCCGATTCAGCGCCTTGCCGATCGTATTAGCGCGGTCTTTGTGCCGATCGTAACTCTTATCTCCATCTGCACATTCTTTGGATGGCACTCAACAAACCATTCACTCACGCAATCAGTTTCGGCCGCCATTGCAGTTCTTGTAATCGCTTGCCCTTGCGCACTTGGATTAGCAACGCCGGTCGCTCTTCTCGTGGCCTCAGGGCGCGGCGCGCAACGTGGAATTGTGATTCGTGAACCTCGTGTTCTTGAAGTCTCACGCAAAGTCGATGCGGTCATTCTCGACAAAACGGGAACATTAACTTCGGGAGAAATGGTTCTCAATAAAGCCAGCGTCTTGCCCGATGCAGGAAAACTTCTTGGGCCATCTTTTTCAGAAATACTCACCGGTGAAAATATTTTGGCCAGTGCTCTCTCTGTTGAATCGCACACCGACCACCCGGTTGCTACCGCCATCACGACGTACATTCAAAATCAAGGTATCAAGCAACTTCCTATTACAGGCTTTACAAATACTCCCGGTTCGGGCTCGGCTGGACGAGTCAGGATTGGAGAGCTCTCTCCCGTCGTGCTGATTGGTTCACCTGCTGCGATTGCCCACAGCACGACGCCATTTGATCCACGATTGGCGCAAGCCGTTAATGAAGCCAGCCGAGATGGATTTACCGTTTCAGTTTTAGCGTGGGATGGAGTTGCCCTCGCAGTATTTTCCGTTGGAGATCAAATCAAGCCGGATGCTCGAGCGACCGTCATGGCACTGAAAAAAGGTGGAATAGATCCCTGGTTGGTCACCGGCGACAATGCCGATGTGGCGGCAACCGTGGCAGCAAAGGTAGGCATTGATCCAGATCACGTGATTGCCAGCGCGCTGCCTCAAACAAAGATGGAAAAAGTGAAGGAGTTACAAATCAAAGGCTTTAGCGTGATGATGATTGGTGACGGGATCAACGATGCCGCCGCCCTCGCCAGTTCGGATCTGAGTATCGCCATGGGAACTGGAACCGACACGGCAATGGCCACAGCCGATATTGTTTTAATGCGCAAACAGCTAGGTGGAGTAATTGAAGCGCTCAATCTGGCGAATAAAACTTTGAAGATCATCCGCACCAATCTCGGTTGGGCCTTTGTGTACAACATCATTGGGATTCCCATCGCCGCATTTGGAGAACTACGCCCTATGTATGCCGCGGGAGCGATGGCTTTCTCTAGCCTATTTGTCGTTACCAATTCCCTCAGGATTAAATAGCACCGCTGTAACCAATTCCCTCAGGATTAAATAACGCTACCAAAAGTTCGCGATGTGAACACTCGGGTAACAATTCGTTACTGGCCCATGCGGTCATTTATAACAAAATTGGAATAGAAGCACGCTCGAATTCCCCGCCTGAGCCATTGTGTCTAGGGTCACAAGGTTGTACGGTTTGTTAACGGTTAACCATTCACAGGCGACCGAATACTACGGGGGTACGCAACATATGATCAGGAAAAGAAGTTACAAACTGGTTGCGTTGGGCGCAGCTCTAGCAATTTCTCTTACGGGACTTGCTGGAGCCCAAGTTGCCCAAGCTGCGGCTGGATCCAACTGCAACCTAAAAACCACGCAAGCAAAGGCGCAATGCGATGTAGTTACCTACGGTGCCTTGCACCGTGTATCCACCTTGTACAAGTTGAATCCAGTTGGTGGCTACACAGAGAGCCAAATGGCATACATCGTTCAGGGTCAGCTCTACCGATTCGCTGCGAATCGTTTCCCTGCACCAGACTTGGTCACGGCCGAAACGGTCTCCGATGACGGACTCACTATTACTCAAACTATGCGAACCATGAACTACTCCGATGGCACGCCCGTCACTGCAGCAGATGCAGTGAATCAATTTAACCGTTGGCAAGCATCGAAGCAGTCTGCTTCTTACATCGCCAAAGTTTCAAATGTTGTCGCGAAAGGTGCCCACACTCTCGTCTGGACCCTCTCCTCTCCATACCCAGATTTCCACTTTGCATTAGCCCAAGAATTCATGGGCCTTCATCCAGTGGACAAAACTGATACGCCTGCAAAGGCTGCCGCTTACTTCAAAAACCCAGTAAGTGCCGGACCGATGATGGTAAAGACTTTCGCTCCAGGAACGGATCTTTTTGTTGCGGTTGCGAATCCAAGTTACTGGGCAAAGCCAGTCGTGAAGGAACTTCGTGTCGTAACGATTCCAGATCCAAACTCACG
>JAPLBP010000094.1 GCA_026392695.1 Actinomycetota bacterium
CTCTCTATCAAATGGAAGAAGCAGGCGAACTAGAAATATCTGTCTTTGGCGTGGCTTCTTCGCGCTGGACACAAGTGGAATTCCGCGCCAATGCTGAAACTGCGATCCGTGAACGGATTACAAACGTCAATGAAGAGGTGCTTAGTCGCCTATTGGATGAATTGCACTTAGTTGTGGGGGATTACCGAAGTCCAGAAACTTTTGAAGAGTTGCGTCAAAAGCTCACCGGATTTGCTCTTCCCGTGATTTATTTGGCAATTGCTCCAGATATGTTTGCTACGGTCACTCAAGGTTTGGCCGACGTGGGAATTACGAAGAGCGCGCGCGTGGTTGTCGAAAAGCCATTCGGACGCGATTTACAAAGCGCGGTGGATCTTGATAATTCCCTCAAGAAAATTTTGCCTGAGGATCAGATTTATCGCATCGACCATTATCTTGGAAAAGAGTCCGTGGAAGATCTCTTGGTCTTTCGTTTTGCCAATACCCTTTTTGAACCAGTGTGGAATCGAAATTATGTCGCAAGTGTTCAAATCACCATGTCTGAAGATTTTGGAATTGATGAGGGCCGTGGAAAATTTTATGATGGCGTAGGCGCCACTCGAGATGTATTACAAAATCATTTATTGCAAGTGCTCTCCATGCTGGCAATGGAGCCCCCGATCGATCTTTCTTCGCAATCCATGTAGGTTGAAAAAATTAAAGTATTGGCCGCCGTTCGCGACTTGGACCCTCATGATGTTATTCGCGGGCAATATGTGGGATACCTTCAAGAGGACGGAGTCGCGGAACACTCGGACACAGAAACCTTTGTTGCCATGCGACTCTTTATTGATAACTGGAGATGGGCAGGAGTTCCTTTCTATTTAAGAACTGGAAAGAAATTGGCCGAAACCACCATGGAAGCGGTCATTGAATTTAAACAGCCACCACGCCTACTCTTCTCAAAGTCATCTGGATCTAAACCTTTGCCAAACATTGTTCGCTTCAGGTTGGGTCGGTTAGATGGAGTGGATATTTCTTTGCAAGCCAAGGCACCTGGTTCTGAATTAGTGACGAATCCGGTGGATCTGACCGTTGAATTTGCGGCCGCTCTCGGAGAGCGTAAAGAGGCCTACGAACGCCTGCTCGACGCCGCTTTGCAAGGTGATCACTTTAGGTTTACACGTATTGATGCCGTATTGCAGTCCTGGCAGGTGTTGGATCCAGTCTTGAAATCGCCGACGAAATTGCATCCTTACTTCGCACACGGTTGGGGACCAGATGAGGCCCTGGAGTTAGTGCCTGGTGGCTGGAATAACGTTGGAGCAGAAGCAAGTCTGCACAAACCACCTAACCAAGATTAATTAGTCATCGTTGTTCAGTGTGAACTAACAGGTTTTACTTGGTATCGAGCTAAGAATTCGGATTTGAGTTCGTCAAAACTTCCATCATTAAGGGCCAAGCGCATCTGATCAACCAAACGCACGATGAATCTTTCGTTATGAATTGTGGCAAGAGTGGCGGCAAGTATTTCTTTACCGCGGAAAAGGTGGTGCAAATACGCACGCGTGTAATGGGTGCATGTGTAGCAGTCGCACTCGTCATCGATGGGAACGAATTGTTTTCTGTATGGAGCATTTGAAACATTGAATCGACCGGTCATCGTATAAACGGCACTCGTGCGAGCAATTCTCGAGGCAAGCACGCAATCAAAAGTGTCGATGCCATTTTCTACACCAACGAAAAGATCCTCTGGGGCTCCAATGCCGAGTAGGTGTTTCGGTTTTTCTTCTGGGAGTTCTTGATTCACCCAGGAAACGATTGTTCCGAGGTGTTCTTTATCTAGCGCACCTCCTATGCCAAATCCGTCGAACGATATTCCAGAAGACGACATGCCCCCTAAATCCTTCGCTGCACTTCGTCTTAAATCTTCGTATTGTGCACCCTGAATCACTCCAAACAACGCTTGATAGGGCTTCTCACTTCGCACTCGGGTTAGACGAGAATGTTCGTCTAGGCATCGCGCGGCCCATGCTGAAGTTCGCGCCACTGCTTTTTCTTGATAGCGCCGTGTGTTGTGTAACGTCGTACACTCATCGAAGGCAAAAATAATGTCGGCGCCGATTTGATGTTGCACCTGCATCGAGATTTCGGGCGTGAAGCGATGCATCGATCCATCAAGGTGCGATTTGAATGTCACTCCATCGTCATCAACATGAGCAAGGCGATCCTTATTCTGAGCGATAACGTCGTCGGAACGAAAAGTGGATGAGTCCATCGCCAACACTTTCTTAAAGCCCACTCCCAGGGAAAGGACTTGGAATCCTCCGCTATCTGTAACGGTTGGCGCGGGCCAGTTCATAAATTTGCTAATTCCACCGGCTTCATCGATTACATCCGATCCCGGTTGAAGATAAAGATGGTAGGCATTCGCCAAAAGCACTTGGGCGCCCAGATCTTTCATCGACTCGGGCAACACTGACTTGACCGTGGCTTTGGTGCCCACTGGGATAAAACATGGAGTCTCAATCGTTCCGTGGGGGGTGGAAATCGTGCCTACCCTCCACCTCCAGCGTGGCCAAATTTTCCCGCACCTGAGATTTGAGTCCGCGCTTTGAGCGACCATCAATAGCCGAAAAGCTTTTTTGCCAAAAAAGATACCTAATCGTTAGCAAAATAGGGAGTGAAAGACCTCTCTTTAGCGTGCAGGAGGTTTCCTTTTGCCATAAATTTGGTTACCGTTCAGTTCTAATCTAAGGGTCGAGG
>JAPLBP010000127.1 GCA_026392695.1 Actinomycetota bacterium
CACTGGATTCTGAAAGAACGGGATATACCCCGATAACACTGCCCGTCACTGGGTTATGAGAGTCGAATGTTGCAGGGGTACTTGTACTCATGAAAAAAAGTCTAGTGCCGTAGTCAAAGGTAGACTTGTTCCATGTCAGAAATGATTCGCGCAAATACCCTTCTGCCGTCGAAGCGAAGCCCATTCACACTCAAAACTGCGGACGGACTCGCCTTAGTAGGTGAGGTCGCTTCACCGCTTGGAAGCAGTTCAGGCGCCATTCTCTGCCTGCATCCCAACCCCACTGGCGGCGGAATGATGGATAGCCACATCTATCGCAAGGCCGCTAACCGCTTGCCGTCCATGGCTGGGATCACAGTCGTGCGGTTCAATACGCGAGGAACAACGAGTGATGCAGGTACGAGTGAAGGTGCATTTGATAATGGAATCGGTGAGAGATTCGACGTTGAAGCTGCGCTCGCGTATTGCTTTGACGACCTCCACTTAACGAATCTCTGGGTGGTCGGATGGTCCTTTGGAACAGATTTGGCACTTCATTATGCGAAAGATCCGAGACATAAGGGATTAATTTTATTAAGCCCACCTTTAAAGAATTCCTCCGAAGATCAGTTGACATACTGGAACGAAGACAAGAGACCGCTTATTGCGCTGATTCCCGAGTTTGATGATTATCTCAAACCTCATGAGGCGGTAGAAAAATTCTCGATAATCCCTCACATTGAATTGATTGCCGTAGATGGTGCTAAACATCTTTGGGTTGGTGAGCCCTCTGTCTATCGAGTGCTATCGGAAATCGTAAAGCGAGTTGCCCCGGAGAAATTGCCGTTGCCTACGGAAATTTCCGATACGGTCTAAACGAAATCTGCTTACGAATTATCTGCGCGAGGAAAGACAACTTCATCAAGTATCAGAAGTGCTGAGGCCGCCATCGGAACTGCGAGGAGGGCTCCCACCAACCCCATCAAAGTAGCACCCAATAGTGCAGCAATGATTGTGACGAGCCCTGGTACGGAAAGAGAACGCTTCATAATTCTAGGTACAATTACGTAATTCTCGATTTGGATATAAATGACGTAGCCAGCGAAAACTAACAATGCTTTTAAAGGTGACTGCGTGAGTGCAACAACCGTGACAATACTTATACCAATCGTGTGACCAACCAATGGTAGAAGATCAAGAACAAAAACAATCATTGCGAGCGCAAAAGGCGATGGCAGTCCAAGAGAGGCGGTTAATATCAATATGAAAAACCCGGAGATAATTGCGACCGTGATTTGGCTTCCGATGTAAGTACCGATGCGACCTAAAATTCCATTCGTAAGGCGTGAGATGCGATCCCGTCGCGATGAAGGTGCAAGGCGTAGTGCAATTGAAATTATTTGTGGAAGGGATGATAGAAAATACAAAGTCAATATAAGAACAGTGAGCGCTGAGAATGTTCCAGAAAGCACTGTTTTTCCAACGCCAACAGCTCCACCGAAAGCGGAAATCAAAAGAGTGCCATTTGTGGTGTTGCTTGAAATTTTATTTTGAAGAGTGTCGATAATGCCGTAGTGGTTATTGAGAGAAGCTAGCGTTGCGTTTTGCTTCAAATCTTCCAATAACGTTGGCGCGTGACGGATTAGTTGTGAACCTTGGCTAATTACCGGTGGGATCACTAACCACATGAAAAGCGCTGCAAAAAGTACAACGCAAGCAAAGATGATCGCTACTGCTCGCTTGCGTGAAATCCCCTTGCGGCGAATGAATTCGACTGCGGGATTCAACCCGACGGCTAAGAAAAGGGCGATTATGATCAGAACGAATATCTGACTCGCAGCCGCTAAGGAGCGTAAGAGCATGACTGCGACCAGCCCACCGCAGGTGGCAAGGAAGCCGAAGTAAAAAGGATGTGCTTTATTGATAGGCAGGCCCGGAAGGCCGAAGTCTTCTCCCAAAACAGGAGATTTTGGTTCCTTTTTCTTTTTTCGATCTGCTAGTGCCATGCAAATAGTCTATTCCGAGGCGGCAAAGTAGTCTGAGAGGTGGCTCAGTTCACCTGCGGTTAACATGAATAAGAGACAATGACTCCATGCCATTGAGAATCACGGGATTAGGCGAGGAGATCGCCGCTGTCACAGGTCTTCCGTGGGAAGAACCTTTGGAGAATTGGCCAGAAGACCCAAGTTTGGCTGAAAAACGAGGCATTTCCCGCCACGTTGTCCGTTTGGTTCGCGCGACCGAAGCCCCCGATAGTGAAATTTATGCCGTAAAAGAGACGGTGTCGGAGTTTGCTAACCGTGAGTATCGCCTTCTGCGCCAGTTGGCCCACTTGAACGCCCCCAGCGTTGATCCAATCGCAGTCATAGAGGGACGGGTGGATGCCGCGGGCGAAGAATTGCCTTGCGCTCTAGCGACGAGATTTCTTCCTTACTCATTGCCATACCGAGTGCTTTTATCTGGAAATGTGACTGCGCATGATGTGATGAATATGGCCAATGCTCTTGCCCTGCTTCTCGTGCGAGTACATCTGCTTGGTTTTTGGTGGGGGGATTGTTCACTGTCCAACACACTATTTCGTCGAGACGCCGAAGGTTTTGCTGCATATTTGGTTGACGCAGAAACTGGAGAATTTCAGACAACGTTAACCAATGGTCAGCGCGAACATGATTTAGATATAGCTCACTTTAATGTCGCAGCCGAACTCGAAGATTTGGCGCTCTCGGGTGTTCTCTATCCAGGAATGGATCCCATCCGTGCAAGCGACGGAGTTATTCGACGTTACCGACGGTTGTGGGCAGCGCTAAAGGAGCCTCAGTTGTTGGATCCAAAAGATCGACATTCCGTCGAACGCGCGATGCGCCAATTACACGATCTTGGTTTTGCTGTGGAGGAAGTTTCTGTCTCGCTGGATGGAGAGCATCAGGCGCTTCAATTCCAACCAAAATTAGTGGCTGCGGGATATCACCAAGCCCGTTTGCGCGAATTAACGGGGCTGGAGACAGAAGAGCTGCAGGCAAAACGGCTCTTAGCCTCATTCGATCGTTTCCGAGGGCGCGAGGAGGCGCCTCGCCCTACCATCGAGGTGAGCGCAAAGAAATGGCTTAAAGAGGTATTTAATCCAATTACCGCCCTGGTACCGGAGTCTTTGATCGGTCGCATTGAACCAGCTCAATTTTTCCACGAGGCCCTTGAGCATCGCTGGTATTTGAGTGAGAAGGCCGGCCACGATGTCGGTCTGGAATTTGCTGCTAACTCCTATATTTCTGAGATCTTGCCGTATAGGCGAGATTCAGGCATAGAAATTCAGGGATAATAAGGGCGTGAGTTTGCCCGCTAATTTTGGTCGCGCTGTTGATTTGAGCTCTCTGGGAAAGCCATCTCCCGCTAAACCTTCCGTTGCTCTAGGAAAAGAAGTTACGGCAGCCAGCCTTGCAACGGACTTTGTCTCATTGTCCAAATCAAAAGTTGTGATCTTACTTTGCTGGTCAGCTCGAAGTCCTGAATCCGTGGCTGTTCTTGAGACTCTGGCAAAGATACATAGCGGATCAAATGATGTGTGGACCTTTGGCTCTGTCGATGTTGATGCTCAGCCAGAAGTTGCTCAAGCCCTTCAGGTGCGCAGCGTCCCCTACGCAGTGGGACTGGTGGGCGAACAACTATTGCCATTATTCGAACAAAGTTACCCAGAAGCTCAGATCCGAATGGTGATTGAAAAAGTGCTCTCTATCGCGGCAGAACAAGGGATAGGTGGTGCCGTTGAAGAGAAGATGGAGCCAGAGGAAGACGAGGCGCTCGCCGCACTTGAAAACCATGATTACTTGACCGCCGAGATTGCTTACAAGAAACTGTTGGCGCGAAAGCCGGCGGATGTTTTCGCCAAGCTCGGCTTGGCACACACGCAATTGCTCATTCGTACGACAGGTTTGGACGCGAATGCAGTCCTCAAACTTGCCACAGATCAACCTTCCAATTTAGACGCGCAGATCCAATGCGCTGATTGCGAAGTAGTTGCAGGCAAATACGATTTAGCTTTTGATCGCCTTTTAAATTCCGTGCGGACGACATCCGGAGTAGATCAAACACGAGTGAAGAACCACCTGTTGGAGCTATTTGCACTTGTGGATCCAGCAGATCCGCGATTGATAAAAGCGAGAAGCGCCCTCGCTAACGCTCTCTTCTGATGAATACACCTCAACGACGAGCACTCGGCGCACTCTTCTTCATATACGCATTTGGATTGATGTCGTGGATTCCTCGCTTCCCTGAAATAAAGAAAAACTTGGGTGTGAGTCTCGGAGAATTTGGCTCACTGATAAGTTTTAGCGCACTTGGTTCATTGGTGAGCTTGCTTTCCGTTGGATTATTAGTAAATCGTTTTGGTGTTCGGAAACTTATTATTTCAAGTGCCATTATTCTTTTTGGCTCAATTATGCTCGTGGTTCATCTTCACAACACCTGGCAGTTTTTGCTGTGCAACATTGCCATAGGAATTGGGACATCTGCGATGCATACATCGATAAATGGTCAGGCCCTTCATGAGCAAGGAGATAAAGGGGAAAATCTCATGCCTCGCCTGCATGGCTTATGGTCCCTCGGTGCACTCACGAGCGCCGTAGTTTCTGGTTTGTTAGCTGGAAGAGTTTCGTTAGTGGCGCACGTAGATTTGCTGTGCGGCGTCGTATTTATTTGTGTTCTTTTGCTCGTGCACAGGTTAAGGGAGTCTCTGTTACCGCCAAACAAGAGCAAAGAGGCAGCATTTTCAATCAAAAGTGTTTTTACTGGGTTCGATCTTGACTGGAAAATGTCAGTTGCATTCACTTTTGCCATCGCCTTGGAATTTGCAACAGGAGACTGGGCGGCAATTTTTTCTAAAGAGCAATTGCACATGAGCGCGGGAGTCAGTGCTATTCCATATGCCTTATTTGTTTTTGCAATGATTATTGGTCGTTTGACTATCCATAAGCTCAATGAAAGATGGGGACTAGCGTTCCTTATTCGCAGATTCGTGGTTACAGGGGGAACAACTTTTCTAATCTCAGTCATCGTTGGCGTGGAAGTGAGCAAAAATTCTCCCTTAATTGGATTTGTAATTACCGCTGTGGGCTCGTTTGTTGGTGGATTGGGTGCTTCATTCCTAGCTCCCACAATTATGGACTCAGCGAACAAACGATCTAAATCTTCCGGCGCTGTTGTCGTGGGACAGTTAGGAGCAGTAAATACCGTCTTTATCTTTATCATTAAATCAGTCATTGCTTGGACTGCTCAAATAACTTCGGTTGGCTTCGCTTTGATCATTCCAAGTGTGATGCTTATTTGCGTTGCCTTCTCGGCACAGATAATTGAGGAAGCGCGTCGTTAGGTCAGTTGCAACCAAATTGTCGCAAGTGGGGGAATTCTAAGTTGAACTTGATTGCCAGATTCTCCTGAAGATAATAATTCGGAATTTGCGATTCCGCTTCCACCGTATTTCAAATCATCAGTGTTTAAGACTTCTTGCCAGGAACCGGTGAGCGGCAAAGATAGTTGGTAGCGCTCGTGTGGAACGGGAGAGAAGTTGGTGATGCAAACCAAAGGTTTTCCTGCGTCATCCCATCGCGCAAAGGCAAGAATATTGCTTGCAGCATCGGCACCTACCAACCAAGTAAATCCTTCAGGGGAAGTATCTTTCTCCCAGAGTGAGGCAATGGCACGATATTTCTTATTCAATTCCTCAATTGTATTTTGGATTCCACGATGCTCGTCGTAAGCGGTCAGGTGCCACTGCAATCCTGCACTTTCATTCCATTCCTCGCTTTGTGCAAATTCGCTTCCCATGAAAAGGAGCTTCTTCCCAGGGTGTGCCCACATATACCCATAGAGGGCACGCATTGTGGCCAGTTTTTGCCATCGATCGCCAGGGAACTTGTTAGCAAGGGCACCTTTTCCATGCACAACTTCGTCGTGAGAGATAGGCAAAACATAATTTTCACTCCACGCATAAAGTATTGAAAATGTGATTTCATTGTGATGGTGAACCCGATGAATGGGTTCGCGTTGCAAATATGACAAAGTGTCGTGCATCCATCCCATATTCCATTTAAAGCCGAACCCGAGTCCACCCGAGTCTGTACTTCGAGAAACACCTGACCAAGCCGTGGATTCCTCAGCAATCATCATGATCCCCGGGTGGGTGCGGTACGCGGTTGACGTCGCTTCTTTTAGAAGAGCAACGGCTTCAAGATTTTCTCGGCCACCATCTTTATTGGGCAGCCATTCACCTTCCTTGCGCGAATAATCTAGGTACAGCATCGACGCAACGGCATCTACTCGTAAGCCATCAATATGAAATTCTTCGAGCCAATACAAAGCACTGGCCACTAGGAAATTTCGAACTTCGTTTCGTCCGAAATTGAATATCAGTGTTCCCCAATCAGGGTGTTCTCCTAGTCGTGGGTCTTCATGTTCGTAGAGTGCGCTGCCATCAAATCGGGCAAGTGCCCATTCATCTTTGGGGAAGTGTGCCGGGACCCAATCGAGAATGACTCCGATTCCTGCTTTATGCAATTCGTCAATGAGGTAGCGGAAATCGTCGGGGGATCCAAAGCGCGAAGTGGGAGCGAAAAAAGAGGTGACTTGATAGCCCCACGATGGACCATATGGGTGCTCCATGACGGGGAGAAACTCAATATGAGTGAATCCCTGAAATTGAATGTACTCGATCAATTCTTTTGCCAGATCGCGGTAATTAAGACCAAGTCGCCAGGAACCTAAATGCACTTCGTAAATGGAAACTGGACTTTTCCACGACTGGAAATCTATGCGCTTCTTCATCCACTCGGAATCACTCCACGTAAATGTGGAATCAAATACGACCGAAGCGGTTAAAGGAGGAGTTTCTGTGTGTTGAGCCATCGGGTCTGCGTGATCGACCCAACGTCCGTCTTTTTGATGAATGGCAAATTTGTACTTAAGTCCTGCGCCAACATCAGGTAGAAAAATTTCCCAGAGCCCGCTCGAACCAACGCGAACCATTTTGTGGGTATTGCGATCCCAATAGTTTGATTCGCAAATAAGACTTACATCATTCGCGTTTGGAGCCCAAACGGCAAAGGATGTTCCAAGAAGTTCACCATCAGTGCCTCGCTGAATATGCGCACCGAGAACCTCCCAGAGGCGTTCATGACGTCCTTCGCCAATAAGGTAAAGGTCAATTTCGCCAAGGGTCGTGTGAGGGTTTAGAAATGTTATTGGTGTTGATTCAGGATGCGAGCCTTTTCCAAAAAGTTTCATTGTCCGATCAACTTAGTTTCACGTGAGCAATATGGGCAACCTTGCCGTGGGGACGACTTGGATCAAGACGAATGAAGGTATCTCGACTCCAATCGTAGGTCGATCCATCCAGGAGATCTGTGACTGAAAACTTTTCGCTTGTAAGACCAAGAGAGCCAATATCCCAATTCACGAATCCTTCTTGGGCGTAAGTTGGATCAAGATTGACGACAACCAATATGAGATCCGACCCTTCGCGTTTGGAGTACGCAATGATGGCATCTGAACTAGTGTTATGGAATACCAAATTGCGCAGGCCGTGAAGGGCAGTATGTTCGCGACGAATATGATTGAGTTGCGTCACGAAAGGTGCGAGTGAGATTCCTTTCTTCTCCGCGCCTTTCCAATCTCGAACTTTGATCTGATATTTCTCCGAATCAAGGTACTCTTCGCGGCCTTCTTTCAGGGGACGATGCTCAAAAAGCTCGTATCCGGCGTACATTCCCCACGATGGTGAAAGAGTTGAGGCTAAAACAGCTCTAAGTGCGAACATCGCTGGATTACCGCTTTGGAGGTGAAAGGGAAGAATATCCGGAGTGTTCACCCAGAAGTTAGGTCGGAAATACGCGCTTGTCTGATGAGCAACCTCATTGCCATAGGAAATCAACTCTTGCTTGCTAATTCGCCACGTGAAGTAAGTGTATGACTGCTGAAATCCCGCTTTGCCCAGCGCGTGCATCATTTCCGGACGAGTGAACGCTTCAGCTAAAAAGACAATCTCTGGCATTTCTTCATGAACAATGTCTAGAAGTTCTTGCCAAAAATGGACGGGTTTGGTGTGTGGGTTGTCGACTCGAAATGCCGTAACTCCCTTACTTACCCAGAAGCGGATCAGGCGAAGTACTTCTTGCAATATGCCGGCATAGTCTTGATCGAAATTCATAGGATAAATGTCTTGATACTTCTTCGGCGGATTCTCTGCGTAGGCGATCGTTCCATCTGGTCTATGTGAGAACCAGTTCGGATGTTGCTTTACCCATGGGTGGTCCGGTGAAACTTGTAGCGCAAGATCGAGAGCAATTTCTATACCAAGCTCGCGAGCCGCGCTAACAAATTCCTCAAAGTCTTTCATTGTCCCAAGTTCTGGATTTATTGCGTCGTGCCCACCAACTTCATTTCCAATTGCCCAAGGCACTCCTGGATCACTTGCTTTCGCCTCAAGAGAATTATTCGCGCCCTTCCGAAAGTTGACTCCAATTGGATGAATTGGTGGCAGATAGAGAATGTCGAATCCCATAGCCGCGACGCCTTGCAATCGGTTCTTTGCCGTTTTAAATGTACCGGAGGATTTTGAAGTTGCGCCTTCGCTACGTGGAAAGAATTCATACCATGCGCCAACAGCTGATCGGTTTCGCTCGGCTCTGACTGGATACTTTTCGGAATGCGTGATCAAACGTCGCAAGGGGAAATCTCGAAATAATGTTCGAATCTCAGCAGTAGAGGCCATCGAAAAACGATTGGCAGGCGCTAAGGATTTGTCTCTTAGGGCGACAATGACTTTGCTTAGTAGCGGCAACGATTGTGAATCCTCCTTCACCTTTTCTTCAAGAAGAAGGGCGCCGATTTCGCAACATAGTTCAACGTCAATGTTGGCACTTATCTTTATTTCGGAATCGTGATGCCATGATGCGTAAGGATCATCGTAGGCGTCAATCCTGAATGAGAAATCTCCTACGGCAGGAATTGTGAGCGTGCCACTAAAGCGATCACTTCCTTGCCACATTTCATTCATAATTGAGGATGCAACTAGTTTTCCCTTGGAATCCAATAGTTGCACCTGAGCCCCAAGGGCATCATGTCCTTCACGAAAAATTGAAGCCTCAACAGGAATAGTTTCCCCAGCAATTGCTTTGGCAGGAATTAACTCCCCCCCGAAAAAAATTGCGGGGGAGATATCTGTTATGGGAATTCTGCCGATCAACCTGAACCTTCGGTATTGCCAGGATCAACTGCAGAGATGTCATGAATCTGATATTTCTCAATTGCCTCGGCCACAACTGAGGCATCCATCTGTCCAAGTTTCACGAGTTGAGTCAGCACGCCGATCGCAATCGAGTGTGCATCAACCTTAAAGTGGCGACGCAGGGCCCCTCGTGTATCCGAAAGTCCAAAGCCGTCAGTTCCTAAAGACAGGAAAGTGTGTTCAATCCATGGAGAAATTTGATCCTGCACGGCTCGCATAAAATCACTCACTGCAACGACTGGACCCGGGGCGCCCTCTAACTTTTGATTTATATATGCACGCTTTTGATCGTGTGGGTTGAGTAGATTATGGCGATTGGTATCTAGACCATCTCTGCGCAATTCATTCCATGAAGTGACCGACCAAATGGAGGCGTTGACGCCCCAATCTTGGGAGAGCAACTCTTGTGCTTTCAGAGCCCAAAGAAGTCCCACTCCAGATGCGAGAATTTGCGCTTGTAGTCCGCCTTCAGGAGCCTGTGAGTATTTGTATATACCCTTCAAAAGTCCTTCTACATCAAGGTTTTCTGGCTCGGCTGGTTGGGCATACGGCTCGTTATAGATAGTGAGGTAGTAATAGATATTTTCACTATTTTCGCCATACATCCTGCGAAGTCCATCTTTTACGATGTGCCCAATTTCAAATGCGAACGCTGGATCGTAGGCGACCACTGCCGGATTTGTAGAAGCTAAGAGGTGCGAGTGACCATCTTCGTGTTGAAGACCCTCGCCATTGAGAGTGGTTCGGCCGGCTGTTGCACCAAGGACGAAACCACGAACCATCTGGTCACTTGCTGCCCAGAAAGCGTCGCCGGTGCGTTGGAATCCGAACATTGAATAGAAAATATAGATCGGAATCATTGGTTCATCATGCGTTGAGTAGGAGGAACCAACCGCGGTGAAGGATGCGACGAGTAGATCTTAAGAGTAGGAAAGAGTGAATCCATTCCAAATGTTCGAGCCTCATCGGGAATGATAGGAACGAATCTCTTTCCAATGTTTGGATCTTTGATCAAGTCTTTGAGCATTCGAACAAAAGCCATTGTTGTTGCAATTTCCTGATGCCCAGATCCACGCTTAGCTGATTCATAAACCGAAGCCGCCGGTTGTTCAAGTGGACGTGAGACAGGGCGACGACGAGGTATCGAACCACCCAATTGCTTGCGGCGTTCCATGAGATATTCATGTTCGTCCGAGTTTTCTGCCGGCTTGTAATACGGTGGCAACTTTGGATCGAGTTGATCATCAGCAAATGGAATGTGGAGACGATCTCTAAAGGTACGTATGTCATCGATCGTCATTTTCTTCATTTGGTGCGTCGAGTTACGGCCTTCGAAACTGGAGCCGAGGGACCACCCCTTAACGGTCTTGGCCAAAATCACTGTGGGACGCCCATTTTTTGAAGAGGCGGCGTGATAGGCAGCGTATAACTTGCGATAATCATGACCTCCACGTCGAAGGCTCCAAATATCATCATCGGTTAAATTGGCGACCATTGCGGCAGTACGCGGATCGCGACCAAAGAAATGTTCGCGCACATATCCGCCACTTTCAGCTTTAAATGTTTGGTAGTCGCCGTCTTTTGTCTGATTCATCAGATTGACGAGGGCACCTTCGCGATCTTGAGCGAGTAGCGGATCCCATTGGCGACCCCAGACCACCTTTATTACATTCCAACCTGCTCCACCAAAGATTGACTCCAACTCTTGAATGATTTTTCCGTTTCCACGAACCGGTCCATCAAGTCGCTGCAAGTTACAGTTAATAACAAAAGTCAGGTTGTCCAAGTTTTCGCGAGAAGCTAAACCGATTGCTCCCAAACTCTCGACTTCATCCATTTCGCCATCGCCGAGAAACGCCCAGACGTTCTGATCACTTGTGTCTTTGATACCGCGATTGTGAAGATACCGATTGAAGCGAGCCTGATAAATTGCATTGATAGGACCGATTCCCATTGAAACAGTTGGGAACTCCCAAAAATCTGGCATAAGGCGTGGATGCGGATATGAGGAGAGCCCACCTCCGGCGTGGGAGATCTCTTGTCGAAAACCATCTAATTGATGTTCTGTGAATCGACCTTCCATAAAAGCGCGCGCATACATTCCAGGGCTCGCATGTCCTTGGAAGAAGATCTGGTCTCCACCGCCCGCATGATCCTTACCTCGGAAAAAGTGATTGAAGCCAACTTCATAGAGCGCAGCAGATGATGCGTAGGTAGAAATATGGCCGCCAACTCCGACACCTGGGCGCTGGGCTCGGTGTACCAACATGGCCGCATTCCAACGAATGTATGAGCGAATTTTCTTCTCAATGGATTCATCGCCTGGGAAATTAGGCTCGCGCTCGGGGGGAATTGTGTTGATGTAATCAGTAGTACGTAGATAAGGCAGGCCAACATTGGCGTCCCGCGCTCGGTCCAACATGCTCAACATCAAGTAGCGAGCGCGGACCGGTCCTGCATGCTTGAGCGCCGAATCAAATGAGGCGTGCCACTCAGCGGTTTCCTCGGGATCGGTATCAACCAGTTGGTCGATGAACTGGTCGGGCGCATCAAGGTTTTCGCTCATGCCTCTATCTTTCCGTCAATTGGGCGCTGAGTCACATTTGAGCGCTTTCTTGTCTCAAAATACGAAGTTCATGGGCAATATTTGAAAATTAGGGCGAAAAGTACTTGCGAAACGCCCCACACTTGGGTGAACTTATCACTCGGCCTCTGTTGAAGAGACCTCGCGAGTTCGGGAAAGGATGGGCATTGGTGGATACCCCCTCGGGGTCGATGGCGGGCAGATTGGGATTTGAGCCTGGCTATCTCATTTTGGAATCTGGCTACGGAAAAGATTGTGATGAGGAACTTCGCGCCGCAATAGTTGATTTAACTGGCAATGCTTTTATTCAAGGCGAGGCGCAAGAGGTCGTAGATGGCGTACTCCTGTGGTGGCGCGACGGTGATTCAGATCTTGTCGATGCACTTGTGGATGTACTTGCTTATTTAACCGAGAACGGGCCTATTTGGGTTTTAACTCCAAAGGCAGGACGACCACATCATGTCGAGCCCAGTGATATTCAAGATGCAGCTCCAACTGCTGGGTTGAGCCAGACGTCCTCTTTTTCCGTGGCATCGGACTGGTCTGCTACTCGCTTGGTAGCTCGACGAGTGGGCAAGCGATAATTTCACGGTAGATTTACACCATGCCTTCAACATCCTTAGTAATTGGTTCACCCGCGCCTCATTTCGAATTATCTGATCAACACGGCGAGAAGATTTCGTTGGAATCTTTTAGAGGCAAGAAGAATGTGGTCCTTCTCTTCTATCCATTCTCGTTTACCGGAACCTGTACCGGTGAGCTGTGCGCCCTTCGGGATGATCTTGGTATGTTTCAAAGTGATGACGTTCAACTCTTGGCGCTCTCATGTGACTCAAAATTCACGCAACGTATTTTCGCTGAACGCGAGAAATACACATTTCCTGTTCTGAGTGATTTTTGGCCACACGGTCAAGTCGCTAAGGCATACGGGGTCTTCAATGAAGCCGCAGGTTGCGCTCTACGCGGAACTTTCATTATTGACAAAGAGGGCATCCTTCGCTGGCAAGTAGTAAATGCAATGGGCGATGCGCGACACATAGAGGATTACAAAACAGCAATAGCCGCCTTGTAATTTAGGCTCAATTAGTCGAAGAATTCGTCCTTGCGCAGGTATTCCACTAGAATTCCCGTCACCGCAAGGGTGCTTAGCTCAGTGGTAGAGCGCCTCGTTTACACCGAGGATGTCGGGGGTTCGAAACCCTCA
>JAPLBP010000008.1 GCA_026392695.1 Actinomycetota bacterium
AAGAGCGCCGAGATCTCCGAGGTGATTAGCAATGCGTTCGCGTTCCAAGAAAATCGCACGAAGAGAAATCGCACGCTCGGGTACTTTCCATCCCCATGCAGATTCAAGTGCCATACAATACGCCCAGCTATAAGCAACCGTGGAATCTCCGCTCATTCGTCCAGCTAATCGGTGGCCGTCATTGGCTTGAAAATCAGGGAAACGTCGATCAACGCCTTTATGTGTGTAGCCAAGTCTTTCTTCGAGCCGCAGCGTCTTTTCGCCCACGACCGAAAATCGGAAATGGCCAGGTTCGATAATGCCAGCGTGCACAGGACCCACTGCAATTTCATGGACGCCAATTCCAGCAACTTCGACAAAATCATATTTCGTGTTAGTGATATTAGGCGGAACACCATCACCAGTTGAATTCTTTCTCAATGGAAAGAATCCCTCACTCCAACCTCCGTGACTTAGCCATGGACGTGTATCAGGCGCCGAGTCGGCCTTAATGCCAAGTAGGTCATAAACTGCTCGTTGCATTCGACTCGCTGCAGGAAAGATCGAAGAGATCTCAGGGTATGCCACTTCATCACTCTTCAAAGGAAGTTCTAACCATAAGAGTCCGTTTCCATCAAGAAAATAAAGTGCCGAGATAGCAAAAGAACTCCCTCCGCTCTCTCTTCCCCACAAACTCACCAAACGTCCCCTCGACTGTGCAATAAGAATCGCGACTCTTTGCCACTCTTGGGCGTCCACCGTGCATTTATAAAGTGGAAATGGCGTCGCCATACGAACCAGTTTCAATCCAAGTGCTTGGAAGGACATCTATTGGCCTCCGATAATTTGTGCGGCTTGAAGAAACCACGTGTTCAAATAGCCAGGAATGTAGAGCCCCAACATCAAAGCAAGGCCAAGATGTAAGAAGACGGGGAGAATTGCAGGAGGATGCGACAAACGTTTAACGCTCGTCTCGCCAAATACCATCGGCTGTACTCGCACGAAGATCGCGCCAAAGGCAACAGCTAATCCAAGAAGTAATATTGGCGCGGCCCACGCCAACTGATGCATCGCGCTAGTAAGAATTAAAAATTCACTCGAGAATATTCCAAAAGGCGGCATCCCTAGAATCGCCAGAGTGCCCATCATGAGTCCCCATCCAACCGCAGGGCTCACTTTGATGAGACCGCGAATTTCCTCCATGATCTGGGACCCAGCTTTTTGGGCCGCATGGCCGACTGCAAAGAAGATTGCCGACTTCGTCAGCGCGTGGACAGTCATATGCAAAAGCCCAGCGAAATTTGCAATCGGCCCACCAATGCCAAAGGCAAAGGTCATAATCCCCATATGTTCGATGGAGGAGTAAGAAAACATTCTTTTAATATCCCTTTGTCGCAATAATGAGAATGCTGCGACGAGAACGGAGAGCAGACCGAAGCCGATCATGAGTCGGCCTGCAAAGTGATTCTTTAGCGCTCCGTCAGTCAGAATCTTGCATCGAATCACAGCGTAGAGGGCAACATTGAGCAGCAATCCAGAAAGAACTGCAGAGATAGGGGTTGGGCCTTCCGCATGAGCATCGGGCAACCAGTTATGCAACGGAGCTAAACCAACTTTCGTACCGTAACCAACCAAGAGGAATACAAAAGCCAACGACATAATTACGGGATTCAATTGCCCTTTTGCAGCGTTGAGATTTGTCCATAACAGAGGATTAAGTCCGGGAGCAATGACCTTCTGAGCCGCCATATACAACAAGATCGTCCCAAAAAGTGCCTGAGCAATACCAACCCCGCACAAGATGAAGTATTTCCACGCTGCCTCCAGGCTGGCAGGCGTGCGATAAACAGAGACTAAGAGAACCGTCGTTAACGTCGCTGCTTCCATTGAAACCCATAGTATGCCCATGTTATTTGTCGTGAGAGCCAGAAGCATGCAGAAACTAAAAAGTTGATACATACTGAAATAAAGGCGCATCCTATTAGGAGTCATTTTGCCGCGATCTTGTTCGATCCGCATATACGGCCGCGAAAATACTGAAGTGGTAAATCCAATAAAGGCGGTTAGTGCTACGAGAAAGACATTGAGGGAATCTATAAAGAATTGACTGTCAAGAACCAAAATCGATCCCCCCGAAATTATCTTTGCGGTCAAAAAACACGAAGCGAGAAAAGTGGAGAAGCTAAAGGCAACGTTAACATTTCGAGCAAATGGCTTCGTGCCTACGAAGGCCAAAGTGAGTGAACCCAGCAAGGGAATAGCGAAAACAAGTACGAGAGGACTCACCTATTCCTCCTTCAAATTTTCTAAATTCGAAATATCCAGACTTTCGAATTGTTCGCGAATTTGGAACATAAAAACGCCAAGAATGAAGACTCCGACCAGCACATCCAGAGCAATGCCCAGTTCAACCACCATCGGCATACCATAGGTAGCAGAGGTCGCCGCAAAGAAAAGGGCGTTCTCAATTGAGAGGAATCCAATTACTTGGGGAATGGCTTTAGAACGAGTAATCATCATCATGAACGAAAGAAGCATGCAGGCGAGTGCAATTCCTAACGTGCCAGGAGAGACAGAGGTAGACAATTTCGAAATAGGAAGGGCCAAGTTGAATGCAAAAATCACCAAAAATATACCTATAAGCATGGTGCTCGGAATATTAAGTAGCGTCTCCTTGTCCCATCTCACATCTAGTCTTCTTATCAGACGATGCAGAATATATGGAATTAGAAAAACTTTGAGCACAAGAGTGAGCGCCGCTGAATAATAGAGATGATCCTGATGTGTCACATAGGCCACTACCGAAGTTGCACAGACCACCGTTAAGCCCTGGAGGGCGTAAATATGAACCAAAGTTACGATTCTCCTCTGAGCCAACATAGCGAAGGCGAGCATCAAGAGAATTGCCGCAAAAAGATTAATAAGCTCCAAACTCAAATTAGTCATCGCTCAGGATCCCAAAAGAATGTAGGTCAACATTCCGATGACGCCGAGCAAGAAGGATGTGGCAAGAAATTCTGGAACACGAAATATTCGCATTTTGGCAAAGAGAGTCTCTACAAGGGCCAGAACTATCCCGAAGAGAGCCAATTTGAGCAGGAGTACGGGTATCGACGCAATGAGATGCGTAGGTGACCCGCTCTCACTTATCCCCCACGGCAGGAAAAGGGCAATCCCTATCGTGGAGTAAGCAAAAAGTTTAAGCGATGCAGCCCATTCGAGCAGTGCGAGGTGGC
Organism: Actinomycetota bacterium; assembly: GCA_026392695.1. GTDB lineage: Bacteria > Actinomycetota > Actinomycetes > Nanopelagicales > Nanopelagicaceae > QYPT01. Next base: position 3,216 of record JAPLBP010000008.1, read on the forward strand.
GGCCTGAATATTCAAGAATCAACGCTTCATGAATCATAGTTAGCTCAAGATGTGTAGACGGATTGTCGATTGGTACCCGAGCATTCTCTGCTAGGAAGACAAAAATGAAGGCAATACCGGCGAAAACCAAACTCGGATAGATAGCGAAGCTTCTTTGTCCAACATTGGTAACAATCGTTGTGAGTGCCGTTGAATGCGCGATAAGAGAGGCGCAGAAAAGAATCGTGAGCAAAGCAGGCTCGGCCAGGAAACCCACAAACATTTCACGACGGGCACCCAGTGTGCCAAATGCTGTCCCGATATCCATCGCGGCTAAAGATATGAAAACCCGAGCAAGAGCAAAAAGGCCGACAAGTGCAATGGCATCGGCGGCACTGGCCAAAGGCAAATCCGTTGAAAGAGTCGGAATAATTGCGGTCGCCACTACCATACATGCGAAAACTAAGTACGGAGCAAACCTAAATAAAGGCGATGCTGATTGCGCCATGACCGAATCTTTATTAAAAAGTTTATGAAGCATCCTGAAGGGCTGCAAGACACCTGGCCCTGACCTGTTCTGAAGCCATGCGCGGTTTTGATTAACCCAGCCCAAGAAAAGCGGGGCGAGCAAAAGCGAAAGAAAAGTTGCAAGACCCTGAGAAAGAACTCGCATCAAACTCATCGGTGCGCTCCTGGCACCATCAGCAGAGTAAAGAGAAGCGTAAGAAAACTGTAGAGAAGATAAATTGCAATTCTCCCCTGTTGCAAACGTCCAACTTGGGCAGAAATAAATTGGACGCCTTTCACAATCGGCATGTACAACCCATTCCAGAATTTGTCACTTACGACCACGCTGTACTCTGGCGCCGTATCTTCCGGTTTCGGAAGGTGACGATCAAGATGAAAGAACGGCTCGAATACTTGACGAATCGGCTGTCCGTACCCTTCTGCGGTGTCTTGCATCCGCGAATTTCCCCATGGATGTCCACCACCCCAAGGGATTGAACGTCGCAATCGGCCATGGTAAAGAATTCGCACCAAAATAAAGGTAAAAGTTATAGCGGCAATAACACCTAGAATAAAGAGAAGCGGTCCATAACTTGCTCTTTCAAATGTGGTGGGAGTCAAAAGCCACCATCCACTTGCCTTCGCCTGTCGTGCTAATCCGTAGCCAACCAAAGAGCTTGTTACGGGGTCAATAAATGTGAGTACAAGATTTGGCAATAGGCCAAGCGCAATACAACCAAGGGCTAGCCAGCCCATACCAATTTTCTCGAAAAGTCCTGCATCGTGGGCTTCTTCTAGTTTTGGTTCTCGAGGCTGGCCAAGAAAAACAACGCCAAAGAATTTCACCATTGCATAGCCAGCCAGGGCAGCGGTGAGAGCAATAGAGGCCGTCGCAACGGGAATTAACATATTGAGAAATGGCTGCGGCAATCCAGGGGTGAAAAGAAAACTTTGCAGGAGGAGCCATTCGGAAATAAATCCGGAGAATGGGGGAAGCCCGGAACTTGCAAGGGCTCCTATAAGTGCGAGCCATGCAACCCACGGCATGAATCGGATAAGCCCGCCGAGTTTTCCAAGATTGCGTTCTCCTGTTGCATGAAGAACGGATCCTGTGGTGAGGAAGAGAAGGGATTTGAAGAACGCGTGCGCGCCTACGTGATACAAACATGCGGTGAGCGCCAAGGCGGCAAGGGAATTCATTCCATATGATCTGAAAAGAAGCCCTAGTCCCATGGCGGCGAAGAGAAGACCAATATTTTCAATTGAAGAATATGCCAAGAGACGTTTCATATCCGACTGCACGGTTGCAAATACAACTCCAAAGAGTGCGGTCACCAATCCCAGTACAAGAAGCACCACGCCCCACCACCAAATATGAGGTCTCAAAAGGTCAAAAGCCACACGCAGGAGCCCGTAAATCGCCATCTTCAACATCACGCCACTCATCAGTGCAGACACAGGTGAAGGTGCTGCGGGATGAGCCTCGGGAAGCCACACGTGGAGTGGAACTATTCCCGCTTTGGCTCCAAAGCCGAAGACCGCCAGCAAAAACGCCACCGATGCCCAGAAGGTGGAGAGATCTTGAAGCCGAATATTTGCAAAGGTGTAATCGCCGGTATTGGCCTGCAAAATTCCAAAGGAGAGAAGTAAGGCAATTGCTCCAACATGAGCGATAAGAAGATATAAGAATCCTGCATCTCGAATCTTGGGTAATTTATGATTCGCCGTTACGAGGAAGTAAGAGGTGAGCGCCATACTCTCCCAGGCGACCATGAAGGAATAGGCATCATCGGCTATCAAAACCAAAGCCATACTGGCAAGGAAAAAGTGAAACTCTACACACAAAAGCCCAGGTGCCGTACCTTGTCCGCCGCGGAAATAACCAGCAGAAAATAGTGATACCCCAGCGGCAGAGATCGCCAAAATAAGGAGAAAGAAGGCCGACAAAGAATCTAGGCGGAAATGAAAGAGAAGCTGAGGCAACCCCAATGGAAGTTTGCGCCCGATCGAAGAGGGATGTAGGAGGGCGCCGCCCGCCACAAGGGCTAGCAAGAGTCCTATAAAACCACCGATGGGAAAAAGAATCCGCGCAACAAGGGCAAATTTATTAAGGGCAAGAATCCCCAAGACTCCTACGACCAGCCAACACCCAACCAACCACAACACTTGATCCAGCACCGTCGCGTTGAGCATAGATCGCTATCAGTCCCCATTCCGTGCGAATTGTTTGCATTTCTGCCGATGAACAGGAACGCTTAAGTGCTCCAAGTATACGCTTTCGCCGAGTCATTGCTAAAGTACCGCGAGGTCACGAGAGATGGCGAAAAGCCCCGGCTTGCTGTCCGGCAACCCTCCACCGTGGTGGGGTGCTCTGGGTGAAGACCTGGTCACTTCTTTGTAGTGATAGAAACGAAGGTTTCTTTCAGTAAAAATGTGACAAGCGACGATGAAAAGGATATCGGTGAATATAGATGACAATTCATAAGAAACTTATCGTGGGCGCAACGCTGCTCTTGGCGTTAGGGCTAACGTCTTGCGCAAGCCAAAGCAACGATACAAAGGCGGCAAGTGCGGCCGCAAGTACTGGGTGCACTCCGACTGCCTTAAAAACTGTGACGCCCGCAACCTTAACGATTGCTACTGGCACCCCTGCATACGAGCCATGGGTTCTCAACGACAAGCCAGAATCTGGTCAAGGTTTTGAAGCTGCGGTGGCATACGCCGTCGCAAAGCAATTGGGATACTCAAATAGCGCCGTTAAGTGGATTCGCACAACATTCGATTCCGCAATCGCACCTGGAGCTAAGACTTTCGATTTCAATATTCAGCAATACTCAATCACCGCTGAACGTGCAAAGGTTGTCGACTTCTCCAGTGCCTATTATTTCTCCAATCAAGCAATCGTTGCATCTAAGTCGAGCAAGATCGCTGGAGTAACCACCATCGCTGGACTTAAAGATGCAAAACTCGGCGCAGCAGTTGGTTCAACGTCACTAGATACGATCGAAAAGCAGTTGGGATTGAAGCCTCAGGTATTCAATGACAATGCCGCTGCAGTATCTGCCCTTAAGAATGGTCAGATTGATGGACTAGTGGTTGACCTACCAACTGCTTTCTATCTTTCCGCCGCAGAGGTTCCAAACGGCATCATCGTCGGACAGATTGAAAATCGCGACACGAACGATAAGGGTGCTGGTCTCTTGCTTGCTAAGGACAGCCCAATTACATCGTGCGTAACGAAGGCGCTTGATGCAATCCGCGCAAGTGGCGAGTTGCAGGCAATTCAAGATAAGTGGCTCACGACAAGTGCGGGAGCCCCGGTTCTGAAATAAGTAGAGGAAACTCTCCACTAACTCATGTCATCACTCAACGAAGGTGCGACTTCTCGTCCCGGTTCTTCTGGATTCGAGAATCGCGCCTTCGTTGCGTGGGAGCCCAGCGCTCTTGAACTCGAACGTCGAGCAATACGACGCAAGCAAAATCATCGAAATGTAATCATTGCCTCGCTTTCGAGTGTACTTGTTCTAGGCACCCTGCTCGTTGTAGCAATCACTTCCCCGGGTTGGAAAAGTCTGACTGATACCTTCTTCAAGTGGGCTTATGGCTTTGAAGTCCTCCCAAAAATAATCCTGGGCTTCACTACAAATATCTTGTTGACCATCATCGCTGCCACATGCGTAGCAATATTCGGAATGGCAATTGCCTTAACTCGAACTTCTCGCTCACCGGCTTTAACTCCATTTCGAATTCTCGCGACCATATACGTTGACATTTTCCGCGGAATTCCAATGCTCCTCATAATTCTTCTCGTTGGTTTTGGCATCCCGGCCCTGCGCCTTCGAGGTCTCACCAACAATGTACTCATCCTCGGAACGACCGCCGTTGTTATCACCTACTCCGCCTACGTTGCCGAAGTACTCCGAAGTGGCATCCTCACGGTTCATCCCAGTCAGAGAGCTGCGGCACGATCACTTGGGCTTTCAAATTTCCAAACGCTTCGACACGTCGTCCTGCCACAAGCCCTGCGTCGAGTCACTCCCCCTTTGCTCAACGACTTGGTCTCCCTGATCAAGGACACCGGGTTAGTCTCCATACTCGGAGTTACCGATGCAGTTCGGGCGGCACAAATCTCCAGTTCCAGAAGTTTCAACTACACACCTTACGTAATGGCGGCCATTCTCTTTCTCATGGTCACAATTCCATTAACGAGATTCACCGATCGAACCATGCGCCACGCAATAGAGCGACAGAACGCACAGGGCATGGCATGAGCGCACACGTACTTTCTCTCGTCGGTGTCCGAAAGTCATTCGGCTCCGAAGTCGTACTTGAAGATATTTCTTTCAATGTTCCCGTCCATACGGCTACGGTCTTTATTGGGGCATCCGGATCGGGAAAATCAACACTTCTTCGTTGCATCAACCTCCTCGACGGAATCGACGATGGCGTCATATCCCTTGATGGCCAATCGATCAGCGATCCTCGAGTAAACACCGACGAGATCCGCAGAAAATTAGGAATGGTTTTCCAGTCTTTCAATCTTTTTCCACACATGACCGTCATGGAGAACGTAACTCTGGCGCCAATTCGCGTACAAGGGCTGACAAAATCTGACGCCGAAGAGCAGGCAGCCGAACTCCTTAAACGTTTCGGGTTGCTCGACAAGGCCAAGAGCTATCCCGATCGCCTGAGCGGTGGGCAACAGCAACGCGTTGCAATTATTCGCTCTCTGGCCGTGCGTCCGCGCCTGCTACTTCTCGATGAAATTACTTCCGCACTAGATCCTGTTTTAGTAAATGAAGTTCTGAGTACTGTTCGCGACCTTAAGCGAGATGGAATGACAATGGTTTTGGCGACTCATGAAATGGGATTTGCAAAGCAGGTTGCCGATGAAGTGTGCTTTCTTCATAAAGGAAGAATTGTGGAATGGGGCTCGCCGGAGCAAGTCATTGACTCCCCTCGGGATCCACGCACTCAAGACTTCCTTAAGAGGGTGCATGAAGCTGGACGCTTGTAGTGCACGAAGTTGCCAATCTTAAAATTATCCCAGGCGATCCGCTCTCTCCCTTCATTCTTCATGTCCCCCACTCTTCACGTTACTTACCCGAAGAAGTACGTCAGGACATTCTTTTAAGCGACAAAGCCCTTGAACGAGAGCTAGATGAAATGACTGATTCTCATACCGAAGTTCTGGCAGAGCAGGCCGCGAAGAAATCACTTTTACGTCCATGGATTTTTCTCAACACTTTTTCCCGACTTGTCATCGATCCTGAACGTTTTCCTGACGAACGCGAGGAGATGAACTCCATTGGGATGGGAGCGGTCTACCAAACTACCTCTGGCGGCGTTCCCCTTCGCGCAAACGATTCCGGCAAAGAAAAGACACTCTTAGATAAGTACTTCTTTCCATACGCCCAAATCTTTGAAGATTTTACGAGAAGTCGTCTGAGGGCGATGGGCCAGATTGCGATCGTGGATGTTCATTCCTATCGAGTGAAAGCGCATATGAACTCCCTCAATAAAGGGCTCCGACGCCCACCAATCTGCATTGGTACGGACCCTTTTCACACACCGGCATGGTTGCAGAATCGAGCCCTTGCCGCTTTTGGCGCGCTAGGTGAGATCGCGATGAATGAA
>JAPLBP010000068.1 GCA_026392695.1 Actinomycetota bacterium
GCAGCAGAAACAGAGAATCTTGCTTCCTCAGTGGAAAACAACGGCGGTGTCTATTTCGTACCTGCTTTTTCAGGACTCTTCGCCCCGTATTGGCGCACCGATGCTCGCGGCGTCATCGTCGGATTAACTCGTGCTTCAACAAAAGCTCATCTGGCACGAGCAGCTTTAGAAGCCATTTGCTACCAAACTCGAGACATCATGGATGCAATGGTCGCAGACAGTGGGGTTCCACTTTCCGAAATGAGAGTTGATGGTGGGATCACCGCGAACGAATTTTGCATGCAGATGCAAGCAGATGTAATGGGCATAGATATCACTCGCCCACTTGTAAGCGAAACTACCGCCCTCGGCGCGGCCTATTCGGCCGGGCTTGCGGTTGGGTTTTGGAAAGACAAAGACGAAATTCGCAAGCAGTGGCAACCTTCACGACGGTGGCATCCGACCACGACAAGTGAAACTCGTGAAGCCGGATACGCTCAGTGGAAAAAGGCGGTAGAGCGCTCGCTCAATTGGGTCGATTAAGTTCGCGTGATCTCAATCAGGAAAGCGTTCGCAGGGGCAAGAATTGGAACACTGATTCCAACGTTCGCAAGAACCGATCCCGAAAGTTCTATGCCGCTTAACCATTCAGGCGTTTCAACCAACATATATCGAGGTCTGCCGGCTGGATGAACTGCCTTCACAAGATATGTTGCTTCTGGATTCAAATGTGGAAACTTCATAGGCGCGGGATGTACCGAAATCGTTGGCTCCAATTGCACATAGGCATAAAGTGCACGAGATTGGTCAGGGGCAGTTACGCCGTGAAGGTAAGCCGAACTATCGGGGTAGTCAACTCTTACCATTCGACCGCTATGAAGGAACTCACGATTATCTTTGTAGTACTTTGCCCACGTCGCCAATACTTTTCTCTGCTTTAGATCAGCCTCCGTGATATCCCATTCCATACCAGCGTGGCCAAAGAGCGCAGTGACCGCACGGAAAGATAGTTCTAACGTACGACCCGTCTGATGTCCCTGCGTTGGCCCCACGTGTGTGCCCAAAAGTTCAGGAGGAATTACTTGCATGGTCCAGCGTTGAATAGTTTGGCGAGCGAGGGCGTCATTGTTATCGCTAGTCCAAAAGCGATCGACATAATCTATGACACCGAGATCAATGCGAGCGCCTCCCGAAGCGCACGATTCAATCTCTAACTTCGGATGTCTCGCTTTCAATTCAGCAAAAAGTCTGTAAATCGCTTCCGTTTGGCGTCGCACTCCGGCTTGCCCCAAATGCCCAGCGTCAACCAAAACACGATTGTGATCCCATTTTATGTACGCAATGTTATTTGCGCTAAGCACGGCGTCCACTTGGGTGAGCACATGATTGAACGCGCCTTCATGACCCAAGTCGAGAACTTGTTGGTGGCGCCATTCCGGCGGAACTCGCTTCGACTCATGCAAAATCCATTCGGGGTGAGCGCGATAAAGATCTGAATCGACGTTTACCATCTCGCCTTCAAACCAGAGCCCAAATTCAATCCCCTTGGAATTTATATATTCAATAACCGGGGTTAAGCCTTGTGGCCAAACAAGCGGATCTATTACCCAATCTCCCAAACCAGATCGGTCATCGCGACGAGAGTGAAACCATCCATCATCTAGAACTACTCGCTCTACACCGACCTCAGCGGCAACATCCACAATTTTCCTTATGTTTTCTTCGTCATGAGCGAAGTAAACCGCCTCCCACATATTGAGAGTTAGAGGGCGCGGACGAGCTGGATGTTGCGAGCGCGCGCGAATATGAGAGTGAAAAGAATTGCTCAGTCCGTCGAGACCCTCGGCGGTATATACAGCGATTAAATCAGGCGCATCGTAACTCTCGCCTTTTCCAAGTTTCACTTCACCAGGAAGTAGAAGCTCTCCCCCGCCAATCGACTGAGTGCCATCCCAAATCCGCTCCACGGCATATTGGGAATTGCCACTCCACGCAACACTGACCGCCCATGCTTGACCCGACTGGAAATTCGTCTCATTTGTTAGAGCTATCTCGGCAATGGAGAAATTGTGACCACTGCGCCCTTCACGCGAATCGCGAATCCATGTTCCAGTGGCAATCGCTCTGCGCTGGGGATTACGTTCATTTGACCACCTGCCCGTGAAGTCCAATGTCTGTGTTGCTTCACGAGGCAAAGGTAGCCAGTGAATGTAATCGTTAAGATAAAAAACGGCTTCGCCTAAATTTGTAACTCGCACCTTTTCGGTAAGAACACCGAAGATATCAAGTTCGAAATGAATACTCACCTCTAAATTCGCGACTGTGTCTTTCAGCGTCACATTGACTTCAGAGAATGTTGAAGTGAAAGCAACGACTTCAAATTTGGTCGACCATGCGCCGGCTTGCCCGTGTCCGACAAGACTCTGTTGCCCTAAAAATCCACGGGCGCTTTCCCGCATAATCCCCGCAGCCACTGGTGAATCAAACCCACTATTTGGTACGGATGGCCGCATCGCCCTTGCAACTTGCGAAAGATCTCCTATTAAGGGTGCGCCCCAGTGGCGAATAATGAGGGCGCCATCCTGGACTTCGCAGAAGAATGAACTCGTTGGCGAAGAAAGTAGTGCTGATTGCTTATCCATGTCGGTAGAGTAACGACACTATGAGGCAGATCAAAGATTTGGCGGCTGGGGTAAGGCGCAATAACCGAACGATGGCTGATGGACGAACAATCCGTTATTACGACACACACTCTCAATTGCGAGAAGCCAATGACTTACGACCCGTGGAAGAACAGCCCCCGATCGGCGAATTGCGCTTGGATCCCCTTGTTAAAGAATGGATAGCATTCGCGGCACACCGTCAGACCAGAATTTTTTTGCCTCCAAAGGAGTTGTGCCCTTTGTGCCCAACAACGAACGCCGGATTGAGTGAAATCCCCGAATCTGATTTCGAAGTTGTAGTTTTTGATAACCGCTTTCCGTCATTGCGGCCACCCAATGGGGAATGGTCCCTTCCTCAAAATATAGGTCCAGATACGCCGACCGCACCAGCAGCTGGTGTCTGTGAAGTTGTCTGTTTTACACCCGATCATGGGCAGTCATTTGCCGACTTATCACCCCGCCAGGTACGTACTGTCTTGGAGGCATGGCGGGATCGCACCGCCGAATTATCAGAACTCGATTTCATCCAACAAGTCTTTCCTTTCGAAAATCGAGGCGAGGAAATTGGCGTAACTCTCATGCATCCCCATGGGCAGATTTATGCATATTCATATCTGCCTCCTAAAACAGAAAAAATGTTACGAGCGGCAACGGAATACTTCCAGCAAACAGGAAACGTCCTCTTTGATGATCTCGTTGCCCGGGAGATTCGGGATGAAATCCGAATCGTGGCAAAGAACGATCACTGGATTGCATTTGTCCCATTCGCCGCCCGATACCCATTCGAAATTCACGTGGCGCCGGTTTCTCCAGTGGCTGACTTGACCGAACTTTCTACTGACGCGTGCGATTCATTTCCTGAAATTGCTCTTGAGGTTTTACAACGTCTGGATCGAGTATTTAATATTCCAATGGCGTACATCGCCGCTTGGCATCAGGCACCCGTTCGAGAAGGTCGCGATCTTCTGCGACTTCATTGGCAAATCACGAGTGTAAGAAGAGCGCCAGGTAAATTAAAATATCTCGCTGGCTCAGAGTCAGCGATGGGAGCATTCATCATGGATATGTTGCCGGAACAATCTGCACAGCAATTACGCGAGGTAGTGATAACCAAATGACCCGAATTCTGGTAACTGGCGGAGCCGGATATATAGGAAGTACTGCAGTTGAAATATTATTAGGGCAAGGATTCGACATCTCCGTCCTCGATGATTGCAGCACGGGGCACGCCGATTCGGTGCCAAGCGGTGTCAGGTTCATTCAAGGATCTTTGTTAGACCGCGAGGCAATAAGAGACTCACTGCGAGAATGTTCAGCCGTTATCCATTTTGCAGGAAAGTCTCTCGTCGGTGAATCTGTCGCCAAACCCGAGCTATATTGGAAAGTAAACGTCGTTGGAAGCCGTAGCTTGCTAGATGAGATGCGAGAATCTGGCGTAAAGCAACTTGTATTTTCATCTTCGGCAGCCACGTATGGAGAGCCAGAGCAAGTGCCTATTCGAGAAACTGCCCCAACTCGTCCCACAAATGCATATGGTGCAACGAAGTTGGCCATTGACGCGATGATTACAGATGAGACAAAAGCCCACGGGCTAGCTGCGGCGAGTCTTAGATATTTCAATGTTGCTGGTGCGCTTCAATCGGCGCGAGGCTGGCTGCGCGAACGCCATGATCCAGAGACGCACTTGATTCCCAACATCCTTAAGAGCACCGCTGACAATCCCGTAAATATCTTTGGGGTGGATTGGGGTACCCCAGATGGAACATGTGTGAGGGATTACGTGCACGTAGTAGACCTGATTGATGCCCACATTCGTGCACTTGGCGCGATTGAAAAGTCGACGCATAAAATAATTAACTTGGGAAGCGGAACGGGTTATTCAGTTAAGGAAGTTCTATCCGCGGCTTCGAAAGCGCTGGGCTACCAAGTTCCCTATATTGATTCGCCCCGTCGCCCAGGTGACCCAGCAGTTTTAATTGCTGACATCTCCCAAGCAAAAGCGATTCTGGGTTGGAGTCCTGTGCGCGATATCAACGCAATGGTGGCAGATGCGGCTGCGTCGCGGCTATTCAATTCCATCTATGGCGCAAGTCCTGATCTCGTTGCGGAAGCGCCGGGTCGAGTTAATCTCATTGGTGAACACATCGATTACAGCCAAGGATTTGTGCTTCCCTTCGCGATAAAAGACAGGACATTTGCAGCGGTACGCAAGCGCGATGATCGTCTTGTAAGAATTGCCTCCGCTCAACGTAAATCAGAAATACATACGATTTCTCTTGATGAAATACAACTACCAACCAAACGCGGCTGGGAAAATTACATAGTCGGAGTGATTTGGGCCATTAACCTAGACAGCCCGTTCAACTACGGAATAGATATTCTTGTTGATGGCCAGGTCCCCCTCGGCGCGGGACTTTCATCGTCTGCTGCGCTGGAATGCAGCGTCGCTTTTGCAATAAATGAACTCTTTGGATTTGATCTTTCGCTTGACTATTTAGCTCGAGCCACACAAAAGGCAGAAAATGATTTTGTAGGAATGCCGTGCGGAATTATGGATCAATCCGTTTCACTTATGGGTAAAGATGGGTTCGCTCTGCTCTTGGACTGCCGTGACCTAACCACTCGTCAAATTCCCTTCGACCTTGCTTCAAACGATTTGGAACTTCTTGTTGTTGATACTCGAGCACATCATGCTCTTGTAGATGGAGGCTATGCGGCTCGACGCGCAGCCTGCGAATCTGTGGCAATGAAATTGGATTTGGATTCCTTACGAGATCTTTCCCTAGAGGTCCTTTATGCCTCAAAAGATAAATTAACGCACGTGGAGTTCATTCGGGCACGTCATGCAGTCACGGAGATGCAACGAGTGCTCGACGCGGTAGTTGCACTCGAACAAAAGGATTTTTCACGCTTTGGCGCTCTGATTAGCAGTTCTCACGCATCACTGCGTGACGACTATGAAGTCTCATGCCCCGAACTCGACCTCGCAGTCGAAACAGCGCAAAGAGAAGGCGCTCTAGGATCTCGCATGGTTGGCGGAGGATTTGGCGGTAGCGCAATTGCTTTGGTTCGCACGTCTGAAGCGAAACGTACATCTGCAGCCATAGAAAAAGCCTTCGCTCTAAATAACTTTGAGTCTCCAAGATTCTTCGCTTCTTTGCCCAGCCAAGGAGCGCAGATTACTCAACGGCGATAACGCTGATTACTTCCACGCCGCCAATTTCGCGCAAAATGTTAAGCAAATCCGTTGGGTCATTTCCCGGAATTGCGACGGTAATGTCGTCGAATCCTCGACCGTCTTCACTTTTCATGACTACCAAACCTCTGATATCGCCTCCAGCAAAACCAATCGCGGAGGCAAGAGCCCCCAATGATCCAGGTCTGTCGGGAAGAGATATTTGCAATCTGAAAAGAGCCATATCTCAGTCTATCGCGCCTCAAGCCGCGATCACTGTGAAGGCGCAGAACCGAGGGTCACCGTGAAAGTCTTCGTAGTTCCGTTGGGAAGATCTGCGACAATTGAGACCACCGACGATGGTGCATAAGAGCGAATCTTCACTATTGCGGAAACTTGATCTGCAATTCGGAATCCATCAATAGATCTAATGATTGCCCCAGCGGGGATCCCAGCAACTTGTGCTCCTTCACCTGGGCTAAGGGAAGCGATCTTCGCCCCGACTCCGGTATACGTGTTGTCGAAAAAGACACCAAGAACTGGCCTTGTTGACTTGCCCGTGGTAATCAATTCGTTCGCAATTCGCTTTGCTTCATTAATCGGAATGGAAAAGCCAAGTCCAATGCTTCCACTTTGTGACGTGGAACTAGAGGATAGTGAAGCGATCGCCGAATTAACTCCAACTATTCTTCCCTGAGCATCAACAAGTGCTCCACCTGAATTTCCTGGATTGATAGCGGCATCCGTTTGAATTGCATCGATAAAAGATGTCACGCTGGTACTACCTGTGGTGACAGGACGGTTCAGTGCAGAAACGATTCCGCTGGTAACGGTGCTGGAAAGTCCAAGTGGCGAACCAATCGCAATAACTGGATCTCCGATGCTCAACGCTGAAGAATCCCCGAAGGCGATAACCGGAAGGTTGCCAACCGCAACTTTTATTACTGCTAAGTCGTAGGTGCTATCGCGACCGACAATTGTCGCATCCGCGCTTTCACCATTAGAAAACTCAACTGTCATCTTAGAGCCAGCAGTTGCAGCACTTTCCACGACGTGGTTGTTGGTCATTATGTAGCTAGACGTCGAACTTGTTTGAATAATTGAACCCGAGCCTGTGCCTGTTCCGGCACTCGAAACAACACTCACGGTAACCACACTTGGTGTGACTGCCGCAGCAACTGCCTTGACACTCATACCACCGGTACCAAGATCAACTAAAGTTCTAGTCTTGGCACAAGTTCCGCTTGGAGACAAATACATTGCCTGCGTTTTGTTATCAACGCACGCTTTCACTGAAGGCACTGGAGACACAACCGCGGATGCAACTCCACCTACTAGGGCGGCACCCAATACGAATCCAGAACCCACCTTCACAGCAGTGGATCGACCAAAATAAGATTTCAAAGCGTGGGTACCGCGCATTTTTAACTCCTTCGACGATTGCGTGTAAATGTAGTTAGAGAGATTGGATCTAACTTGAACTTTTACTGAAAATTTGATGAGAGTTTTCGCCTGTGGAGGAATCGCTATACGAGGACGATCCAGCTTCCCTCAATGGCCACCTTTATTTTGGAAAGTGGGGCCGGAGCGGGCCCACCCAGCACTTTGGCATCGTTAAACGGGTCATAAACCGCGCCATGGCAGGGACACAGAAGGGCTTTGTCCGAAGGAGAGTAGGCAACTGTGCAGCCCTGATGGGTACAAATCTCAGAATACGCAAAAACTCCATTTTTGGTACGAAAAAGAATGGCCGGCTCCCCACCTGGAGCGACGAACTCGTGAGTTTTTCCCACCTCAAGATCTGCAACCTTAATTAACTGGTTGGCGGTTGCCGTCGTATTGGTCGTCGCCGGCGTCTTTGCAAAGTTTCTTCCCAGTAGAGTGGCAAATCCAGAAGCTACTCCCAATGCACCGATTCGTATTGCGCCTCGGCGGTCCAAATTGAGTTCGATCTTTCGACGTTTTCCAACCAGCGAGAGAAAGTAAGCAAGCCACAGGACGGCATAAGCCGTATCGCTTCCAAGAAAATATGGTTTCACATGCCAGGTAGCCGCTATCCAAAGACCCAATGACATCGTAAATCCTGAAAAAGCGATAAAAGTGGGAGCAATCCATAGAAGAGTGGCCAACCCGAGGGCAAACTCTGAAAGCATCACAATCACGCCAACGAGCGTTGCTCGCTCAATGAGATGCTGAAATACGAAACCCAGTGGAGATGTTTTCGAATAGCCCGCCAACTGCTTTGCTAAGGATGTGGCTCCGACTTTGCCAAGAAAGTTTGGATCTGTGGCCTTATCCCAGCCACCGTAAATCCATGTAACGCCTAGCCATAAGCGAATCAGGCGGATTGACGGGCTCTGGGCGCGCCATGATGAAACAAGGGCGCGTATATGTGGTTTCACAATTGACATCCCGCAAGGGTAATCGTAAATCGCAAACATTTACTCAGGAATTACAAAAAAAATGCGCTCCCTGACTTGGACTCGAACCAAGAACCTGCCGGTTAACAGCCGGCTGCTCTGCCAATTGAGCTATCAGGGATTACGTACCACCAGGCACGGTGGCAAGGCGGCAACTCTAGCGCACGATTTGGCGTGCTCCGAAATCAGATCTCCCCTACGGCTAGGTCGTGGAGGGAGCGCCTTTTCGCCTCAAGAGTGACTAGGTCAGTAAATAGCGCGGTGTATTCGGATTCATGAGTAACTGGATTTAGCCGCTGAAGGGTGGACTTAACTTCGGCGATTGCTCTACTGACGCCCACCTCGCGAAGTCGAGCGATGATGCTTTCCACATATCTTTGCGATATTTCCCCATCCGTCCTGATGGGCTCGACGGAAAGCTCTGCAATTAGCGAGCCCATATGTGCATCATTGGTATCTTCGGCTCGTAAGGTCTTCTTTTCGTGAGAATCAATGAGCGTGCGTAATTGAGAATATGCAGGGTGAGTAAATGCCTCTGCTTCGATTTCATTCCAACCAGAAGTAATCTCTGGCATTTGCAACCTTGATTTGAGGACCTCTCGTTCAAGAGCCAATCGAGGCTCCGAAGGACTTGGTCGCCAAGAATGATCTTCGACAATTTCTTCCTTCGAACTTTGATCTGCAGAAAGCGGTGCTAAAGGTGTCCGAAGTGCAGCGTTCACCGCGGATGAAACGATTTCTACCTCCACCCCAAGCCAGCCCGCCAATGCACGAATGTATTCAGGGCGAAGGGACTTATCTCGAATTTGAGCGACGAGCGGTGCTGCTGCATTCAAGGCATTGACACGACCCTCAGCCGAATCCAATTTATGCTGTTTGAGTTCGGTACGAATCGCAAATTCAAAAAGGGGCACGCGGCGAGCGATGAGATCGCGCAGCGCTAAGTCGCCTTTTTGTTGTCGAAGGTCGGAGGGATCAAGTCCGTCTGGTTCAACGGCAACGAATGTTTGAGTTACGAATTTTTGATCATCGCCGAAAGCACGTAGAGCCGCTTTTTGACCAGCTGCATCGCCGTCAAACGTGAAAATTACTTCTCCACGAAATGCATCATCATCCATCAAAAGTCTTCTTAGAATTCGAATATGGTCGGCTCCGAAAGCGGTACCGCAGGTCGCTATGGCGGTTGGGATTCCGGCCAAATGGGCAGCCATTACATCCGTGTAGCCTTCAACGATTACCGCTTGGCGCTTTTTAGCAATCTCCTTCTTAGCAACATCTAGTCCATAGAGAACCTGACTTTTTTTGTAGATCGGAGTCTCGGGTGTATTGAGATACTTGGGTCCCGAATCAACGTCATCGCTGGCTAATTTTCTAGCACCAAAGCCGACAACGTCCCCAGTGATATCTCTGATTGGCCACATGAGGCGATTGCGGAATCGATCAATTGGTCCGCGTTGTCCCATCTTGGAAAGGCCGGCCAACTCCAATTCTTCAATTGTGAATCCTTGAGCCCGAAGAAATTTCGTGAGCGCATCCCATTCATCTGGCGCGTAGCCGACTTCAAATTTTAAACATGCACTTTTATCGAAGCCGCGCTTCGTAAGGAGATCTCTACCAAATTGCGCTTGTGATGATTCATTTAACTGGCCTTGATAGTACTTTGCAGCAGCAGCGTTTGCCGCAATTAATCGCGATCGTTGACCTGCTGGCGCGGATTTCCCGCCGACGCCTTCTTCGTAGCGAAGGGTGTAGCCAATACGATCGGCTAGTCGTTCCACCGTTTCGGTGAAAGATAGGTGATCCATTTTCATTAAGAAGGCAATAACGTCACCGCCGCTCTGACAGCCAAAACAATGGAAATACCCCTTGCTGGGTGTTACATGAAAAGACGGCGATTTCTCGTCATGAAAGGGACAGAGCCCCTTCTTTTGTCCACCGCCAGCGTTCTTGAGTTGAACGTAGTCGCCAACAACTTCATCGATAGGTGCACGTTCGCGGATATAGGCAACATCCTCGTCTTTGATTCGCCCACTCATGATAAATAGTCTACCCGTGACTCAATATCTGAAGTCAGTTTGGCGTGTAGTGCATAAGCACCTACGTCAGTAAGGCTCGCAACTTGATCAACAACTACTCGCAATCGATCTGAATCATCTCCAGCGTTCTTCCAGTCTTCAAGAAATATTGAATCAAGATTCTTGGGTCCGCTCTGAAAAAGAATATCTACCAAATCGGTCACAACAATTCTTTGTCGGGCGTATCTTTCTTGGGCAATGGGAGCATTGATTAGGTAATGTCCGGCTACCGATTTTAATAACCCAACCTCAATACGTTGTTCGCGCGGAACTTCAAGATCTGCGCCATATCGCATAAGTCGTTCGCTCCCATGAAGTCTGCGAGTTTCAACTTCTGCTGCCAGAACAAAACGACCGATCAATTGGCTCGTAAGGTCTTTCAATCGAGCCAGACTTCTATGAGTGCCATCATAAGAAGATGGCCAGCAACTCAAAGTTCGAAGTCGAGTAAGCGCCAGATGGGCTTCCTCTTCGGTTGCATCTACTCCATAATCATTAACCATCACTGAATAAAGCGAAGACAAATCTGCATCAAAATTAGCAACATGTATTTGTCCTGCAACAAGTGCATCTTCTAAATCGTGAACGCTGTAGGAAACGTCATCAGACCAATCCATGATCTGAGCTTCAATGCAACGCCCGCTGTCCGCCGCACCCTTCCTCATCCATTCAAATATCTCTAGGTCGTCGTGATAAACGCCGTACTTTCTTCTTCCTTCAGCCTGGACCCACGGATATTTCGTCACTGCGTCAAGGGAGGCGCGTGTTAGGTTCAAACCAACCGATCGACCATCGTGAGTAACCGTCTTTGCCTCAAGTCGAGTAAGCAATCTAAAGCTCTGCGCGTTGCCCTCGAAACCACCGCATTCCCCCGTTATATCCGCAAGTGCAGATTCGCCGTTATGCCCAAAGGGGGGATGGCCCAAATCGTGTGCAAGACAGGCAGTATCAAGCAAATCTGGATCTGCTCCCAGGGAATCGCCAAGCTCGCGACCAATCTGAGCAACCTCTAACGAATGCGCGAGTCGAGTTCTTTGAAAATCGTTCTCCCATGGGACTGCAACTTGAGTTTTGGCGCCCAAACGTCGCAAAGAAGCAGAGTGAATTACTCGGGCACGATCTCGCATAAATTCTGTACGGCCAGCACGTTTTGCCGGCTCATAGACAAAGCGCTCTAAATCATTCTCACTGTAACCCGTCACGGCTATAACCCTATGCCTGTCCCAAGTGATCACTCACATGAATTCCTCTGCGTCCAAGTGTCACGTAAGCCAGATAAGCACCCGTTTCACGAAGAAGATAATGCACATCGAAATGGGCGAGCGAATTAGGTCCAGTCTTTACGGGCGAACAAGAACTTAGCGCCCCCAGATCCCGCGCCATAGTCGTCGCCCTAAGACAATGGTAAGGATCGGTGACAATTACTACCGACTTGGCACCTAATTTCTTCATTTCCGCAATATAA
>JAPLBP010000097.1 GCA_026392695.1 Actinomycetota bacterium
TAACAAAATTAAGCCCGATGAATTAGGTGGCGGCACATTCACAATTACAAATACCGGAAGTCGCGGCGCTCTCTTTGACACACCGATTATCAATCAACCGCAGGTTGCAATTCTTGGACTTGGTGCAATTGTAAAGCGGCCCATGGTTGTTAAGGGTGAAGATGGCGGAGAGACCATTGCGATTCGTTCGATGGTCTACCTGGCACTTTCTTATGATCATCGTGTAGTGGATGGTGCAGATGCTGCTCGTTTCCTCGTGACGCTTAAAGATCGTCTCGAAGGCGGATCATTCGAATCTGATCTAGGACTTTAGTATGTTGCCTCCCCAACGTATCGCGGTAACTGGCTCATCTGGGCTTGTAGGAACCGCGTTGGTTGGGCATCTAAAATCTGAAGGTCACACTGTCCAACGTCTCGTACGGCGAAGTGCAAGTGCACCCGATGAAATTAGTTGGGATCCAACAACAGGTTTTGTAGACCTCGTTGCCCTCGAAGGCGTGGACGCCGTGATCCATTTAGCTGGCGCTGGGGTTGGCGATAAACGATGGACCACAAAATACAAGAGCGAGATTCTTAATTCTCGTCTGCTCGGGACGACTGCGATTGCTCAAGCTGTTGCGGCCGTCAAGCCACAAGTTTTTATTTCCGCTAGTGCAATGGGCTGGTATGGCGAAACAGGCAATAGAGCGGTCACGGAAAACGATCGTGGTGGTGAGGATTTTCTAGCGACCGTGTGCCGCGAATGGGAGAACGCGGCGGATCTCGCGGGGGATGTTCGCACCGTCAAATTAAGAACGGGACTTGTTCTCGACCCGACTGGTGGGGCGCTTGGAAGAATGATTCCTCTCTTTAGATTTGGAATCGGTGGACGTTTAGGCTCTGGTAAACAATGGTGGTCTTGGATTACTTTGCACGACGTTATTCGCTCAATAACTTTTGCACTTGAAAATCCAATTGCCGGTCCTATAAATCTCACGGCACCAAATCCATGTACTAATCAAGAATTTACCGCCGCCCTTGCGCGCGCTCTCCACCGACCCGCAGTGTTTCCTGTGCCATCTATCGCACTCAAACTTGCCTTCGGAGGATTCTCGATTGAGATGCTGGGATCAAAACGAGTTGTGCCTGACGCCCTGGTCAACGCAGGATTCACTTTCGACTACCCACATATCGGCGCTGCACTTACCGCGCTCGTAGATTAATTCAACGACTTGATTTCGCTCTCGCCTCATCAATAAGTTCAGCAACAGCTAAGGCATCGCTGCCGCTTACAGGCCATGGATTTAATCCTCGAAGCGCACCGCTCACCAAATTATAGAACTCGGGGTAATTACCATTCTCTGACTCGACTTCAGTTACGTCATCGCCACGATGCAGGAATGCGCGAGATTTAGTTGGAACTTCCCACTTTCCATTCTCGGGAATTATTCCCCCGCGAAGTAGCGCCTCTTGCGGATCCAATTCAGAAATAACCAGAGCGCCTTGGCGTCCGAGAATGCGAACTCGCGGGCCAGGTGAGCCGGCCACAGCACTCGCCGAAAGGTAAGAATCAACTCCACTGGAATGAAGAATGGCCAAAACAACATCATCATCTGCGGCTCCGCGGATTCTCTTTACTGATGAGTGCGCGAGTCGTGCAGGACCGAAAAGATCCAGAGCAACTGACAGCAAGTGAGTTTGCAAATCCAAAAGTAAACCGCCACCGTCTTGGACGCTGGAATGTTCGCGCCATGAACCGGGAGTTAAAGCGGGACGATATCTTTCAAATCGAGAATCCATTCGATGGACCTCGCCGATTAATCCTTCTCCAAGGACTCGCTTGATTGTGAGGCAATCGCTGTCCCACCTTCGGTTAAAAAAGACAGTGAAAGGAACTCCGCATTCTCTCGACGCCGCGACAATAGATTCTGTCTCAACCAAGGTGCGCCCCATTGGCTTGTCGATGACAACCGGAATTCCTGCACGTAGCGCAGCCTTCGCATGTGTTGCGTGGACAGAATTCGCCGACGCTACGACGATGAGATCAAGATCTTGTTGGACAAGTGCCTCAATCGTGGAGACAACCTTTGCCTTCGGAAAATCACTTCGGGCTTGCTCGATGCGTCCTTCGTTGTTGGTAAGAATTGACTGGATATCAAATCCACAACCTTTTAAAAGGCGTGAATGAAAGTAGCGTCCAGCCAATCCAAATCCAGCAATGCCTACGCGTAGCGGTCGCGTAGATGCAGTCATGGGCGATTTTGAAGTTTGGATGGCCACCACACCTTGCTACCGATGTCATGAACCAAAGACGGGACAAGGAGAGATCGGACAATGATCGTGTCCAACAGAACTCCAAATCCGACAGCAAATCCAAGTTCAGCCAGGAATACCAAAGGCAAAATTCCTAGCACCGCAAAAGTTGCGGCCAGAACTATGCCCGCTGAAGTGATTACGCCACCGGTCACCGTAAGTCCTTTGATTACNNNNAACGCCGCCAGTAACCGTTACGCCCTTGATAATGCCAGCGCGGGTACCAATCTTCTGTGCTTCTTCGCGAACACGGGTCATCAAGAAGATGTTGTAGTCGATACCAAGAGCCACCAGGAAGACGAATGCAAAGAGCGGGAAGGAAGTATCCGCGCCGGGAAAATGGAAGACGTTGTGGAATACCAACTGACACACTCCCAGCGTGGCCGCATACGACAAAATAACGCTGAGAAGTAGGAGGCCTGCAGCAGCGATACTTCGCAAGAGCAAAGCCAAGATGATGCCAATGAGTAGCAACACGATAGGAATGATCACGCGATTATCGCGACGAGAAGACTGATCAACATCGTAATAAACCGCGGTGCTTCCGCCCACCAAAATAGTGGGATCGATTGCCTTGACGGCGGCTCGAATCTGCGGAACGAGGTCACGAGCGCCAACCGAATCGGGAGCTTGAGCCAATGTCACATCCAAAATTGCTCGTCCGTTAACCACTTTTGTTGTACCCGTTGCAGGATCCTTCATCGGCTCGACGGTCGTAACTCCCTCAACGCCGCGGATAGCCTTTGAAACCTGATCAATTTGGGATGTCTTAACGACAACTTCTGTTGGCTCACCTTGACCACCGGGAAAATGCTTCAATAAGAGGTCTTGCCCTACAACTGATTCAGGACGAGTTGTAAAAGACTGAGCAGTTGAAAGCCCGTTGGCCTCTAATGTCGTTGCAAAACCAGCGAGAACTAACAAACTACCCGCAGTGATAATCCAAAGCCGACGTGGGTTCTTAGCAACTGTAGAGCCGACTTTGGACCATAATCCGGAAAGATTGGCATCAACATCATCAAAGCGCGGAATGCGCGGCCAAAAAATCCAGCGGCCAAAAACAACAAGAAGTGCTGGTAAGAAGGTCAAAATAGTAAACATCGCACAAACTACGCCGATGGCACCGATTGGACCTAACCCACGATTGCCCGACAGTTGGCTCAATAATAAAACCATCAAGCTCACCGCTACGGTAGAGCCGGATGCCAAAATTGGTTCGAAGACTCCACGATATGCGGCGCGCATCGCATCAAATCGAGATTCATGATGATGTAACTCTTCGCGATACCTAGCAATCAACAAAAGCGCATAGTCAGTGGCGGCGCCTAACACGAGAATTGTTAAAATTCCTTGAGACTGTCCATTTACCGTGATCACTTTGTGTTTGGCAAGAAGGTAAATCAGTCCACCAGCCGTCGAGAGAGCAAAGAGCGCCGACACGAGTGGCAAGATCCAAAGTACCGGTGATCGATAAACAAGAATCAAAATAAATGAAACGACTCCCAAAGTTGTCAGTAGCAAGCTGGAGTCGATTCCACCAAATGCTCCAAAGAGATCACTGATGAGAGCGGCAATGCCCGTGACGTGACTGACGAATCCGTTCTTGGCTCCCCAAGCATTCATGTCATCACGAATCGTTTTGATCATTGCCGTCAGCACTGGTTTTCCGTCATCCATCGTGACGCCTGCACCTGAATAAAGAACGGGAAGATTTACCAAAATCGCCTTTCCATCTGGTGACGGGAATGCAGATAAGGGAGTCGAGGATGAAAGATATTTCGAGAGCGGGATACCCGTGTCGAAAGTTCCTTTGTATTTCGACAAATATTTAATGTGGAGGTTGGGCAAGGTCTGTAAGTGTTGATTGATCAGCGCAAGTTTGGCTACATCAACGCTTCCTTCAAGAAGTACCAAGGCCGGCAACTGGGTCTTGTCAGCGTTGGAAAACTCTTCGATAAATTTGGCAGCTTTTGTTGATTCTGCGCTACTGGGCAAGAACGCTGAATTGTTGTTTTCCTGTACCGAGGTCAATTTGCCAAAGAGGGGTCCAAAAACCCCGCTCGCGCCAAACCAGAGAAAGATGACGAGGATCGCGGCCCAAAAGGGTCGGCGGTAGCCTTTTTTGGCCTTTGGAGTGACTGAGGCCTCAGAAATGTTTGACACGATTAAGGGGACCTTTCGGGTTTGGGGGCGAAACCGATAATGGATATCAGGAGGCCAGCCTACCTTTAGGCTTAGGGCGTGCCAGTCCTCACCCCTCATGACTCCCCGATCGCCCTCAGCCGTAGTGGCCCCATCGACTACGAAAAGGCGTGGCAGATTCAGAGAAATGTTCATGCCGAGGTAGCAGATGGTTTGCGCCCCAATACTTTGATGCTTCTAGAGCATCCATCCGTCTATACGGCGGGCAGACGAACATTGGACCACGAACGGCCAAACGATGGAACACCAGTTGTGGATGTGGATCGCGGAGGCAAAATTACATGGCACGGTCCCGGGCAGCTTGTTGGCTATCCGATCGTCCGCCTCATCAAGCGACACGACGTTGTCGGATTCGTTCGAGAAATCGAAACTGCCCTCATCGCGGCATGCGCGGAATTTGGAATCACTGCAGAGCGCTATTGCGAAAGATCTGGTGTGTGGATGCGTGACGAGCTTGGCGATCGGAAGATTGCCGCCATCGGAATTCGTTTTGCGAAGGGTGTAACCATGCATGGCTTTGCCCTCAATGTGAACCCTGACCTTTCTGCGTACGACCGAATCGTTCCGTGTGGGATTGCCGATGCCGGAGTCACCTCAATGGAACGTGAACTCGGCCGGTCTATCACCGTGGATGAAGTAATTCCAGTTGTTGAAAGACATATTTATGAAGCCCTTGCGAGGGTAAGCGCATGACATTGGCTCCAGAGGGAAGAAAACTTCTCCGCATCGAAGCGCGAAACGCGCAGACTCCTATCGAGCGAAAGCCTGAGTGGATCAAGACTCGCGCGAATATGGGTCCGGAGTACACGCGTCTTCGATCCCTTGTGAAAACCGAGGGACTACATACCGTCTGCCAAGAAGCCGCCTGTCCAAATATTTTTGAATGTTGGGAAGATCGCGAGGCAACTTTCCTTATTGGTGGCGAACAGTGCACACGTCGTTGCGATTTCTGCAATATCGATACAGGAAAACCACAACCTCTCGATCGCGACGAGCCTCGAAGAGTTGCTGAATCCATCGCCACAATGGATCTGCGCTACGCCACGATTACTGGAGTTGCGCGTGATGACTTAGAAGATGAAGGCGCATGGCTTTACGCAGAAACTATTCGCCTTGTTCATGAAGTAAACCCAGGTGTTGGAGTGGAAATGCTTGCGCCAGATTTCAGTGGACACGCTCATCTTCTCAATCAAGTATTTGAAACTCGCCCTGAAGTATTCGCACACAATATTGAAACTGTCCCCCGTATTTTCAAAACAATTCGCCCGGCTTTCACGTATGAACGCTCCCTTGAAGTAATCACGATGGCACGCGATTTCGGTCTGATCACGAAATCGAATTTGATTTTGGGGCTTGGCGAGACGCACGATGAAATCACTCAAGCCCTCGTAGATCTTCGAGGTGCTGGATGCGACTTAATAACCATCACTCAGTATCTACGCCCAACAAATCGCCACCATCCAGTGGAGCGATGG
>JAPLBP010000091.1 GCA_026392695.1 Actinomycetota bacterium
CAGAGATCCAGTGAGTTTCTCGCCCCGTTGCTCAAGGGCAGTAGAAAGCCCTCCATCTAATATGCGCACAGCGCGAGTATGCTCCACGCATGCGTAAGAGACCAATTCTCATCCTCTCTCTATCACTTATTGCTCTACTTTCTCCATCATCTGCTGAGGCCGCTCCAAACTATGCGTTCCCGATTTCAGGCTGCTCAGTTACCTATGCTCATTCACATCACGATTATCCCGCTACAGATATTTTGGCTAAAACAGGGTGCAAATTCGTAGCCACCACATCTGGGGTGATTGATGAAATGAATCGGGTGGATAAGTTTTCTTGGAAGACAAATTTAGGATCGCAACGAGGGGGGCTTTTTGTTTCACTTCTCGGAGATGATGGCGTCCGGTATTACGGTTCGCATTTGAGCAAAGTTGCCCTTGGGATTGAAGTAGGTGTGCGAGTAAGTGCAGGGGACTTACTAGGAAACGTTGGTACTTCGGGAGACGCAAAGGGAACTGCGCCTCATGTTCATTACGGTATTTCGTGGCCAACATCAAGCGGAATATGGTGGGTTCGCCGTGGGGAGTTGTATCCCTGGAGATATCTAGATGCATGGCGGGCAGGAAAAGATACTTCACCTGCGAAAGCGGTCGAGGCACTTAAATTAAAAGTCGGAGAAGTTCCGAAAGCACCAAAAAAATGAAAGATTCATTATTTGATCTCACGGGTAAAGTTGCTGTAGTTACTGGTGGCAATGGGGGAATTGGACTTGGCTGCGCAATTGGATTGGCCAACGCTGGTGCAGATATTGCTGTGTGGGGGAGAAACAAGGATAAGAATCTGGCTGCGGTTGCGCAGCTGGAAGCCGTGGGTGCGCGCGTAAAGGGAATTCACGTTGATGTAACAGATCGTGCAGCAATTGATGTTGCAACGGCACAAACAGTGGAAGCCCTCGGTGGTATCGATATTCTCATTGCAAATGCAGGTATCAATGTAAGAAAGCGGCCAGAAGAATTTACCTCGGCAGAATGGCATCAGGTAATGGATGGAAATATCACGTCAGTTTTTGAATGTGCTCAGGCTATCTATCCGGAAATGAAAAAGCGTGGAGGCGGGAAAATCGTCACCTGTCTCACCCGTGTACGCCGCCGCAAAAGGCGCGGTCGTGCAACTTTCAAAAAGTTTGGCGAGTGCGTGGGGTCAGGACAATATTCAGGTAAATTCAATTTTGCCCGGGTGGATAAAAACAGATATGACGCAAAGAGCCCAAGCTGATGAGAAGTTCAATGATTTAGTTCTAGAACGAACTCCTGCTGGCCGCTGGGGAAGTCCAAGTGATCTGGCGGGTGCGGCAGTCTTTCTCAGTAGCAAGGCCTCGGACTTTGTGACGGGCGTCGCAATTCCGATCGATGGAGGATTCTCCTCCGTCTTATTCCTGCTTGATTCGCCACCTGGAATTACTCAGTAAACATGTCAGCGTAAAAATAATAAGGCCCCCGGATTTCTCCGAGGGCCTTACTAATGAAAGTGGTGTAATTAGTTAGCGTTTACGGCATCGGCCTGTGGACCCTTTGGACCCTGGACGACCTCGAACGAAACTGACTGACCCTCTTCAAGGGACTTGTAACCATTTCCTTGAATTGCTGAGTAGTGAACGAATACATCTTGTCCGCCACCATCAACTGCAATGAAACCGAAACCCTTTTCAGAGTTGAACCACTTAACTGTGCCTGTTGCCATGTTTTTACTTTTCCTTCGATATGTGGGGTGAGCGAGAAATCCTCGTCCACCAGTCTTCCTCTTGCGCCAGCGATACCGAGCAAAGCTTTAGGCCATGAAACGGGTACTGATTAAGCGTCCGACTGGGGCTAAGGGTACTAGGTCAGGCTCAGATTGCCTACTTGGAGATTTCACAGGCATATAGGACTGGCGTGGCGAGGGTGAAGTGCGGTAAAAATGGACATCACCTCGTGAGGTGGGCTGGGGAAGGTCACGCCAAACACGAGGGAGATACATGGACCTGTTACAGCAACCTCATAAGCGCCCGCTCGCGCTTTCACGAGGTTATCTCGTCGTTCACAGCGCCCCTGGGGCCTTAACTCGCCATGTCGAGTGGGCAATTTCATCGGTACTTGGTCCACAACAAGATTTTTCGTGGAAGCCACAACCGCTCATGGCTGGTTCGTATCGACTCGTTTGCGAATGGCGAGATCGTGAGGGTGCTGGAGCCGAAATCACAAGTGCACTGCGCGGATGGCATTACCTGCGTTTTGAACTTCGCGAAGAATCTTCAACCGAGAGTGTTCTTTATCGTTACACGCCAGAACTCGGTATCCATCGCGCAGTTCTAGATGGGGCGGGATCGGTGATGGTCAACGAACATCAGATTATGAGTGCGCTCGCGCTGAGCGATGATAATTTGCGAGAAGTTCTTGCCCAAAGTATTGGAACTGAATGGGAATTAGAACTAGATCGATTCCGGCGTGTGGAATTGGAAGCAAACTCACAGTCTGAAGCGATGTAATTCCGCTCGGACCACACATACGCCGAGAGTACGATGAGGAACATGAGCGAATTAAAAGAAAGTCCAATTATTACGATCGAACGCCGTAAAGCTGTAACGATAATTATTTCAGCGATCATCGTCGCTGTTGCCCTCGGTGGCGGCTTGATGAAGGTTGGTTCAGGCTTTGCCGCTCGAGTAACCGATGGAATCACGGTGACTGGTTCCGCCAAGGCATCAGCAACAGCGGACAATGCAGCGTGGACACTCTCGGTTCAGCAGGCAGCTCCAAAAGTTGCCAATGCCGTAACGGCAGTCGGAGTTGGAATCAATAAGTTGACTGACTACCTCACCACAGGCGGAATCGCATTGACTTCAATAGAACTTGGGCCAGTTTCTACCTATTCAAATGCCGAATACATCAACGGCAATGCAACAGGTCGAATTCTTTCCTACAACGCAAGTCGCGATCTCACGGTTCGCACTAAAGATGTTCAATTAGTAAAGAGATTGAGCCAGGGAATTGGAACGTTGCTTCAACAGGGAGTCAACGTCAACAACAATGGTCCTCAGTACTACATTTCAACGCTGCCAGCCTTGCGCCCACAACTTCTGCAGGATGCTGTGAAAGACGCGAAGGTTCGCGCGATCGCACTTACTGCCGGAGTCGGCGGAACTGTCGGTAATGTGCTGAGTGTTAAGAGTGGTCCATTTCAAGTGACCACACCAGATTCAACAAATACATCTGATGTCGGCGCTTATGACACAAGCACGATCGAGAAAACGGTTACTGCGACAGTTTCGGTAACTTTCAAGACTACTAAGTAATTTAGAGCGGAATATTTCCGTGGTTGCCTCGTAATTGAGGCGCCCTGGCGATAGCTTTCGCAATGGCGTTTCGGGTAGCGGTGGGTTCGATGATTTCATCGACCACTCCTATTTCAACTGCCTTTTTCACTCCACCTGAAATCTGATCGTGTTCCGCCGCGAGTTCAAGTTCCATGGCATCGCGCTGCTCTTCTGGTAAATCAGCAAGCAACCGTCGATGTAGAACGCGCACTGCGGCGACCGCGCCCATTACCGAAACTTCAGCGCTGGGCCAAGCAAATACTTTAGTCGCTCCGAGTGATCGAGAATTCATTGCCACGTAAGCGCCACCGTAGGCCTTTCGAGTAATAAGAGTTACTCGAGGTACAACCGCTTCACCAAAGGCATGAAGGAGTTTTGCACCGCGGCGCACCGCGCCTTCCCACTCTTGTCCAGCGCCCGGCAGAAAACCCGGAACATCGACGACAACGATGAGAGGGATTCCGAAGGAATCGCAGGTGCGCACAAATCGTGCTGCCTTTTCAGCGGCGGCTGAATCAAGAGCAGCTCCTAGGTGTTGTGGGTTATTAGCCACCACACCAACTGTGCGCCCGCCGAATCTGCCGAGTGTGGTCGTATGCTCGCCTCTTTGCATCGGGTACAAATTGACCGAGATCTTGTTCGGGAAGATCGACGTCAATTCTTCGCTGATCGGCAAAAAGTGAAGTAAGAGTCCGGATTTCTTGAAAAGCTTCATCCTCTGTATGCGCAATTACATGGGCGACTCCGCTGTTCTTGCGGTGAGCATCAGGTCCACCAAGTTTTGCAATATCGATATTTTCACCGGTGACACTTTTTACTACATCGGGACCTGTCACAAATATTCGACCTTCGGGTGCAAGAACAACAACGTCAGTAAGAGCCGGACCGTAAGCTCCACCACCGGCCGCTGGTCCGAGCACCAATGAAAGTTGTGGAATTTTTCCACTTGCCGTGATCATGCTTTGGAAAACTTCTCCAAAAGCGTTGAGAGAGAGCACGCCATCGCGAAGTCGAGCGCCACCTGAATGCCAAATTCCGATCACGGGAATACGAGCTTTCATAGCTGCGTCATAAGCAGTAACGATAACTCGAGCACCTTCTGGTCCGAGAGCGCCACCATGGTTGGTGGCATCGGATGCAAAAATGACAACAGGATTTCCCATGATGGATCCAGTCGCAGCCAACATTCCGGATTGGTCGCGTTCGGTGATGAGGGTAAGTGTGTCTGCATCAGTAAGTCGGCGCATCCGAACTTCTGGATCGCGAGGATTTACTTCTATGTTCATAAGGTTTTAGAGGCGCCTTTAGTACGAACGGAAAGCGAGAACAACATTGTGTCCGCCGAATCCAAATGAATCATTGAGGGCAGCAATATCTCCAGCAGGAAGTACGCGTGGTTTATCCCGAACGACATTTATTGTGACTGCTGGATCAAGGTTTTCAATATTAATAGTGGGAGGAGCAAGGCGCTCTTGAAGCGCCTTCACAATAAAGACAGATTCGATTGCGCCGGCGCCACCTAAGAGGTGACCCGTCATTGATTTCGTTGCGGACACCGCCACATGATCTGCATCTGCGCCTAGGGCTAGACGAAGAGCGTTAGCTTCTGCGACATCTCCAACAGGAGTTGAAGTCGCATGTGCATTGAGATGAACAATGTCGCGAGTAGTTAAATCCGAGTCCTTGAGGGCGTAAGCAATCGCTCTCCTTACACCGCTGCCTTCAGGATCGGGGGCTGCTATGTGATAGCCATCGGAGGTAAGTCCCTGGCCAGAAATCTCTGCGTAGATATGCGCTCCACGCGCTTTCGCATGTTCCAATTCTTCAAGTACCAGCAGCGCACCGCCTTCGCCTAAGACGAAGCCATCTCGATCGCGATCATATGGACGAGATGCGCGAGCGGGGTCGTCATTGCGCGTGGAGAGTGCTTTCATCGCAGCAAAGCCGGCCATCGGCAATGCATGGACCGCTGCTTCGACTCCGCCGCTCATGATTACGTCCGCACGATTGGATCGAATCATTTCCATCGCATACCCAATTGCTTCAGCACCCGATGCGCATGCGCTGACTGGGGTATGCACGCCAGCACGCGCTCCGAGACGGGCAG
>JAPLBP010000137.1 GCA_026392695.1 Actinomycetota bacterium
AGCGGAATTGTTTCGGAAGCTGAAACGGCAATCCACACTCTCAATACACGTACAGCCCCTGCCTTGGCCCCCCTTGCCCGACTGTTATTACGATCAGAGTCGATCGCCTCATCGAAAATTGAAGGATTACAGGTGAGCGTGCGGGAGATCGCGCGGGCAGAGGCAAAGTTGGATCGGGGCGGAAGCGCCGGAACAGTGTTAAGAGAAGTCTTAGGTTCGATCGACGCAATGGAGTTGGCGATCGAGCGCGCGAGCGCAAAAGAGGGGATCACTGCCCAAAATATCGTTGAAATTCATGAAGTATTGATGGGATCTGCGACGAACGCCCGAGTCGCAGGGGTCCTTCGCACCGAGCAAAACTGGATCGGCGGCAATGACTACAACCCGTGCGGCGCTGATTTAGTGCCCCCTCCGCCAGAGGAAGTACATCGATTGTTGGAAGACCTTTGCGTGGCCATAAACGACGAACATTTGCCTCCCATCATTCAAGCGGGTCTTGTTCACGCTCAATTTGAAACGATTCACCCATTCCTCGATGGAAATGGACGTACAGGTCGAGCTTTAGTCCACGTTATTTTGCGCCGGCGGGGGATTAGTCCACGGTTTGTTCCGCCCTTGAGCATAATTTTGGCCGGCAACAAAGGTAGGTACATCTCTGGTTTAACCGCGTTCCGAAATGGTGAAACTTCGCAGTGGTTTTCAGTTTTTGCAGAGGCGGCCGCGCAATCGGCAACTCTCGCATCTCGCTATCTTGAGGAAGTGGAAGCGCTGCAAGAGCGATGGAGGGACGCTCTCACGGCAAGCTCAAACCCTCGTTCCGATGCCGTTGCTTGGAAGCTTTTGGAAATCTTGCCAGGCTTGCCCATCATCACCGTCCCAGTCGCAACGGCGGCGGTTCAACGGACGAAAGTCGTGGTTGGGGAGGGGTTGAAACAATTGGAAGAGGCAGGGATTTTAGCGAGATTATCATCGGCCGAGAGCGCTCGCACGTGGGAGGCCACAGAGCTCCTCAATTTGATCAGCGATTTAGAGGCTGGGATGGCACCAGCTGTCAAGAACTAAAGTGCAAATGTCTTGCTACTCGTAGCGAAGTGCCTCGACGGGATCAAGGTTGGCCGCCCTGCGAGCGGGAAAATATCCAGATATGAAGCCTATGAAGGAAGTGCCAGCGATCACCATGAGCATGAGCCAAGGTGGCACCGTGAAAGTTGCGCCGGTGAGTGATCCCGCCTTGACCATATTAGTAATCACGGGTTTAGCGACAAGTACAAAAATGGAACCGAGAGCTACTCCGATAAAACCTCCGAGGAAACCAATCGCGGTTGCTTCGATTGTGAAGATTCGACGAATTGTTCGTCGCCGTGCACCGAGCGCGCGCATCACACCGATTTCACGCGTGCGCTGAAGTACGGACATGATCATCGTATTCATGACGCCGAGGGCTGCAATAAAGAGCGCAACAAAACCTAAGGCGCCCAGTACAAGACCAATCACGTTCGCTTGTGCTTTTTGATCGTTCAACGCCGCCAGTCCAGTTGTTGTACTGACACCAAGCCTTTCAATGTTATTTGCGATAGAGGCGACGTTTTCGAGTTTGTCTGCTTTCGCCATGAGTGAGTCAAAGCCACCGTTATTCGTTAAGAATTCGGTGGTTGTAGGGCGAACCCAGCCACCGATGACAGTGCCGCTACCTTGCGGCGGGCCTTGGTTATTCCCTTGGTTACTTCCAGGGTTGTTTCCCTGATTGTTTCCTTGATTGTTTCCTTGGTTGTTTCCTTGGTTGTTTCCTTGGTTGTTTCCTTGGTTGTTCCCTAGATTGTTCCCCCGGTTACCTTGATTTTGGAAGTCATAACGGACGTTATTTGGAGTGGACGCGTTATAAATTCCAACGAAAAGGGAGAGCGGCATCATGATGAGCGGCTGGCGACTTCCGTCATCTTCAAGAACGCCGACGACGGTTGCGGGAATGTTCATTGCAGGAAGACCTGATGTTGGTCCACCGAAACATCCTCGCTTATTTTGTTCACACTGAACTTGTGGTGGCAATTTATTAGGAAGCGTGGCGCCCGCACCGGTATACCCATTATTTGTTTGCAAAATAAACTTTTGACCAATCAGAGCCGAGTAATTCTTGGAATAACCCATCACGTCGGCGTAAGGTCTGGAGATCAAAATTTCGTTGTGCGTATCGGCCATGGTGAGAGTTCTACCCGCAACGAGAGTAGGTGCGATAACGCCGTTTGGTTCGTAACCGACCACGACTTCAATCACCCATTGTTTGCCTTTGTAAACGATGTGCGAGAGGAACGGGTTGCGACTACGTAACATTGCGGAAACTGCGGTCACATTTGGAAGAGCTGCGATCTTGTTCTCAAGTTCCACGCTAAGGGGTTTCGGAGCATTCGCAGAACTTCCTGAGGAAGCGAATGCATCACCATGTCCACCGTTCGTGCCGTTGGGGTCGTACTGTAAATCCTTACTTTGTGACACTTGTATTTGAAGTATCTGTCCGGTCTTCACAAAGGATGCGACCGTGAGGTTCTTAACACTGGTAACAAAAGTAAGCATGACTGTGATTCCAGTCGCGCCAATAACAATTGCAAAAATCGTAAGCATTGAGCGAACTTTTGATCTTCTCAAACTTCGCAAAGAGAGTGAAAGGTAGTCGGCTTTTCTCATGATGCCACTCGACCTTCACGAACCGCGCCATCGTGGACTTCAATAATTCTTTGAGCATGGCTTGCGACATCAAGGTCGTGCGTGATCACGAGCAAAGTGATTCCATCCCGATTTAACTCAGAGAGAATTTCGATAACTTCTTTACCGCGAGCGCTATCAAGATTTCCGGTTGGCTCGTCCGCGAGAATCACGCTGGGGTGGTTGGCAAGAGCGCGTGCGATGGCGACCCGTTGACGTTGACCACCTGAAAGTTGATTGGGTAAGTGGTTGGCTCGATCTCCAAGTCCAACCCGATCTAGACATTCAAGGGCTCGAGCCTTTCGCAACTTTGGAGCGATACCAGCGAAAATTAAAGGGAGTGCAACATTTTCTACTGCCGTGCTGTCTGCTTTGAGATTAAATGATTGAAAAATAAATCCAATAGTTCTATTTCTAAAATTACTGAGGTCGGAATCGTTGAGTTTGGCGAGATCGTTTCCATCGACATTGACCGAACCTGAAGTTGGTCGATCGAGTCCGCCAATAATGTTTGCAAGAGTTGATTTGCCTGACCCAGACGGCCCCGTGATTGCTACGAACGATCCCTTATCAATATGTAGATCGACCTGATGGAGAGCATCAAAGGATTCGCCTCCCAATTGGTAACTTCGCGTCACCTGTCTAAGGTCGATGCCATTCACGTTGAAACCCTAAGGGTTTGGCAAAAATGTTAGAAGAGATGAAGCCAGATATCTTGAAGCAGGTCGGGTGAACGCATATTCTCGCCGAATGAATTCCGTTCAGTTCTTCGAGATCCAAGCAAACGACCCTGCCGCCGCCATCTCCTTTTATTCGGGCGTCTTCGGGTGGACATTTGAAAAACAGGTATTCGCCCCGATCGATTATTGGCAGATTAAATCCGATGGGATTAATGGGGGGCTGTTAGGCCGACCCGTCCCCGTACCAGCGGGTCCTGCCGGGACAAACGCCTACGTCTGTTCGATCGAGGTCGCCGATTACGACGCGACCTGGGAAAAGATCCTCGCGGCGGGCGGCCGCGAGGCAATGGCCAAATTTCCTGTCCCCGGCAAGTGTTGGCAGGGCTATTTCATCGATACTGAGGGAAATACGGTCGGAATTTTCCAAGTTGACCCCTCGGCCGGGCTCTAGATAGGGGTACCCCTGGCGACACGCCGAGCCAATCGCCACGGCGAGGGACCGGCAAAGTTCCGAAAATTCTCGGCGAGTCTTAACGCATATATACCTATTAATAGGAGTAAAACCCTCGTTTTGACCTCGGCGGGGGCGCTGGGTTACGCTCCACCCCTGCTCTTTTAAAGAGCTCTGTCCGATTGCCCTGCGAATCATTTGCAAAGCACTCGTGCGAAGTCTGGCGACACGCCCGACCTCGTGGGTCGGACATTGCGCTGAAATAGAAGCAGTAACCAAAGGAGTGAGATGCCAACAATCCAGCAACTGGTCCGTCGTGGTCGCGCTGAAAAGACTACGAAGACGAGTACACCTGCGCTCAAGGGAAGTCCTCAGCGTCGCGGTGTGTGCACACGCGTTTACACAACAACACCGAAGAAGCCGAACTCTGCACTTCGCAAAGTTGCACGTGTGCGTTTGACCAGCGGTATGGAAGTTACTGCATACATTCCAGGTGAAGGTCACAACTTGCAAGAGCACTCGATCGTTCTTGTTCGTGGTGGTCGTGTAAAAGATCTTCCCGGCGTTCGTTACAAAATTATTCGCGGGTCCCTTGATACTCAAGGCGTTAAGAACCGTAAGCAATCGCGTAGCCGTTATGGCACCAAGAGAGAGAAGAAGGCTTCCTAATGCCACGTAAAGGACCTGCGGTCAAGTCACCTGTTATTGCCGATCCTGTTTACAACTCACCAGTTGTAACAGCGCTCATCAACAAGATCCTGCTTCACGGCAAGCGTTCAACTGCCGAATCAATCGTGTACAACGCACTCGAAGGCTGCCGCGCAAAGACTCAAGTAGATCCAATCATCACTTTGAAGCGCGCCCTCGACAACATCAAGCCAACCGTTGAAGTTAAGTCACGTCGTGTTGGTGGAGCTACATACCAAGTACCAGTTGAAGTAAAAGCTGGTCGCTCAACAACTTTGGCTCTGCGCTGGTTAGTTGATTTCTCTCGTGCACGTCGCGAGAAGTCAATGGCAGAGCGTCTTACCAATGAATTAATTGACGCAAGCAATGGTCTTGGCGCAGCTGTAAAGCGTCGCGAAGATACTCACAAAATGGCTGAAGCTAACAAGGCTTTCGC
>JAPLBP010000006.1 GCA_026392695.1 Actinomycetota bacterium
AATTAACGAACGCCAGCTTTTGAAGCTGACGCATTTGCGGCCTTGGCCATTGAAGACTTCTTATTAGCGGCAGCATTCTTATGAATAACGCCCTTAGCAACAGCGACATCAAGTGCCTGCGAAGCGGTCTGTAGTTCAGTTGAGATTGCGGCGCTATCTCCAGATGTGAGGGTGTCGCGAAATTTGCGCACGGCGGTCTTGATGGATGATCGAACCGACTTGTTGCGAAGGCGAGCCTTCTCGTTGGTCTTAATCCGCTTAATCTGAGACTTGATATTTGCCACGCGCGCTTGTCCTCTTCGTTGATGTTCGTTGTTGTTCATTACTGACACTATGGAAATAGACCCCGATTGGGCCAATTCACAAGGTCGAAGGCTACCAGCCAAGGGCTATATGGCTCAAATTGCTCAATTTGCTTAGGTGCGAGCGCTTGCGATCGCCGAAACAGCCTTTTCTAGGGCATAAATCGGATCAGAACTTGCACCTTTCACCTGCGCATCAGCCAAAGCGATTGCCGCTACTGCCTTAGCTATTCCAGCCGGAGACCACGAGTTGAGTTGGCGGCGAGCCTTATCTACTTGCCATGGAGCCATACCGAGGGAACCGGCAAGCTCAAAGGACTTAGCTCCGCGATTGGTACCCGAAACTTTTGCTAATCCTCGAAGTGCAGATGCGATTGCGCTGGTGACCATCACTGGATCAGTGCCAGTCGCTAATGCGCTCCGAAGTGTGAGGAGCGCTCGAGAAACATCTCCATCTAAACACGCGTCCGCCACATCAAAACCGGACGTCTCGACTCGACCTTGGTGATACTTCGCAATCATCGCTTCATCAATTACGCCGGTCGTATCAGATGCGATCTGGCTTACGGCAGCGCTGAGTTCTCGAAGGTCACTCCCGATTGCTGAGACGAGAGCGGCGACTGCAGCAGGTGATGCCTTGCGTCCCAAATCAAGAAGGAGGTTGCGAACAAATTCTTGTTTTTCGGCTTCTTTCTTTATGGGTTCGCACGCGATGACGTTGGCCTTGGCCTGTTTGATCTGATCGAGCAACGCCTTTCCTTTTACGCCACCTTTGTGCAAAAAGATGAGAGTCATCGTTTCATCTACATCGGAAAGATAGTTAGTGATTTCAGAGTGCGAATCGGAGGGAAGATCTTGCAGGTCCTTAATAACTACAGCCCGCTTTTCTGAAAAGAGCGATGGGGCAAGAGCTTCAGAGATATCCCCCACTTCGGATTCCGCAGCGGAAATCGTACGCACCTCGGCCTTTTGTTCTTTCAACTCCGCCATCAATTTCGCAAGAGCGCGATCGGCAAGGGCGGGTTCTGATCCGAGGAGAAGATAGATGCTCATCCCAACCTCACCTTCTTCCACCATGAACCGCCACTTGTCCGAACCGAGAAGCGATGATCGCGCGCTTTAATCGCTATCGAGCCGACCAGATCAGTTCGGTATATTCTGCTTCGAAGTCTAGCCAGTGTCGAGACCGTGCGCTGTGCGGGATGCCCGTAGGAGTTGCCCGCGCCAACGCTAATAATTGCAACAGTGGGTCGAAGGCGTTCAAGAAGTGCGAAATCTTGATAAGCCGAACCATGGTGAGCCACTTTGAGGATATCGACTCGGCTCTCAACGATCTGCCCTTGAGGACATGGCTCTAGATCACCACTTGCAAAAAGTGAATAGTCTCCCGTGCGAATATCCAATGCGATACTCGAATTGTTAATCGCGGAACCATCACCTGGCAGATCCTCGCAAGAAGGAGTCGAACTAAGTGGCCACAGAACCTTGATCACGACAGCTCCGCGAAAGCTGTCAATCGTGACAGATGTTCCTTGAAGCGGCGTGCGGGCTACCAATGGCGCAAGTAAGTTCCGAACTCGCTGACTTTCGATAAGTGGTTCCTTTTCGTTACTTACCCAAACATTTTCAATTGAGCGCTTTCGTAATAGCCCTGCCAATCCCCCAACATGATCTGCGTGAAAATGTGTAAGTACGAGAAGGGGTATTTGTTTTATCCCTAATTGACTCAAGCAACGATCTTCTATCGCAGGGTCTGGACCTGTATCAATGACAATAGCTTTATGTTGGCCAAGATTGAGGACGAGGGAATCTCCCTGCCCCACGTCGCAATTTGCTAATTCCCATTCTCCTCCGGGCCAACTTCCGATCCAGCTAGATGCGAAGATGACAAGGACGAGAAGCACAAGGGCAATCTTCTTCCCGATCACAAGTATCACCACAGTTGCGGCGACAAGCAGGAATCCTGTCAATCCCGCGCCCACATTAATAACGGGAAAGTGAGCTGCCCACCTTGCTACTCCCGCGATCCAGGCGGCAGGAAGATACACAAGTAAAAGTAAGAGATGAGAAAAAGTAGGTGCGAATGGAGAGATAAGTGCCGCGATGAAACCAATGATTGTAATTGGGGCAACCATTGGCGCCGCCAAAAGATTTGCTATGACACTCATCAATCCGAAATACCCAGATAGCGCTGCCAATATTGGAGCGCACATGACAACTGCGGCAATCGGAATACTCAAAGCATCTGCGAGAAATTTCGGAATGAATCGGGATAAGTAACGAGAAAAATGTGGGGCGAAAAGAAGCAGTCCTGCTGTTGCCAAAACCGATAGCGCAAAACCCGGGTCTTTGGCTTGCCAAGGATCCCCAATTATTACTGCTCCAATTGCAAAACCAAGTGCAGCAATTGGATCGGCGCGTTTTCCGGCTCCTCGAGCAACAAGAACCACACTTGCCATCGCCGCGGCTCTAAGGACAGATGGGGAAGGTCGCACTAAAGCGATAAAGCCGGCCAGGGCAACTGCGGTGAATATCAAACGGACGCGGATTGATCGCAAGAACCATTGTGCACACCAAAGGACGAAGAGAGAAATGATTGCAAAATTCGCACCGCTAACCGCGACCAAATGTGTCAGACCAGAGCGCTTCATAGCAATGCGAAATGAGTCAGTCTGCAGCGAGGTGTCTCCTAAAACCATTCCAGGAATAAGTGCCCCGGCATCACCGTTGACCGTACTGCTCGTTAATCCATTACGAACCGAAGCTAACGCCAAAGCCCAACGAGATGGAGGAGTCAGAATT
The DNA here is from genome assembly GCA_026392695.1 of Actinomycetota bacterium. GTDB lineage: Bacteria > Actinomycetota > Actinomycetes > Nanopelagicales > Nanopelagicaceae > QYPT01. The sequence continues at coordinate 3,105 of JAPLBP010000006.1, forward strand.
GCCACATCCTTGCGAATCAGAAAATTGGCGGCGACTCTCGACTCCTTGCTTTCTTTAAGAACGCCGGTTGCACTTACGGTTTGCCCTGGTAGTAAATGCACAAGTTTTGGATTTGTTCCGAAGATTCGTATGGGAGTACGAAGCCGATACTCACGCCCATCAACTTTTAGTATTCGCGCCGAGGCTAAAAACGAATAGCTCGTTGGCGCCACGGCAGAGCCAAATATTTTTGCTTTGGTTTTTGTCGGATCAGTTGTGACCCGAAATTCTATGGATACAGAAACCCCTGTCTGATGGGAAATCTGTGATCTCTCCAAGCTCATCTGTCTAAATGACATAACTCCGCTGCCGAGCAGAATGGCAATGCCTAAGGCACATAAGAGGGCACTCCTTTTAAACCCCGCAACAACGAAAAGAGCGATTGCCAATATGCATGCGCGCCAAGGTGAGTTCCAACTTTGTGTGAGAGCACCAAGCCAGATTGCCGCGCCAAATGACAAGGCGCGAAAATCTCTTACACTCTTATTTTGTTCTTGAACTGTGCGAATTTGGCGCTGCCTATTCCCGATACTTTTTGCACATCTTCAACCACAGAAAATGGACCATTCACTTTTCGATAGGCAACAATTCGCGCGGCAATTACGGGACCAACGCCAGGCAGGGAATCGAATTCCTTCTCAGTGGCACGGTTTATGTTTATTGGTCCGCTTTTCGCTGCTGGCCGAATTGGAGCGTTGATCGAGCGAGACGACACCATTGCGGGTTCGACAAAAATCTGCTCGCCATCTTTAAGTACCCGCGCCAAATTAAGGTCGCTGAGGTCTGTCCCCGGTTTTGCCCCTCCAGCCGCAGCGATGGCATCGACCACTCGTGAGTTTTCTGGCAAGGAGTACACGCCGGCTTTTTTAACGCCGCCAGCAACATCTACTGTGATATTCGAGGGGGTAATCACCAAAGGAGCAGGAGCGGCAATCGGAACGGAATTGCCCCTATTAACTACGGCCGCCGAGACAAGTAAAACTAAGACAATAAGGGCAAGAAGTGAGCGAATCTGAACTCGGGTGAAGTGGAGATCACTTCTCCA
>JAPLBP010000143.1 GCA_026392695.1 Actinomycetota bacterium
CACTGGGGTCTTCGAAGTAACAGGAAGTCTGTCGCGATATTCCTCAATCACTCCACGCCATTGATGTGCTTGATGATGACTCACTAGAGATCGGCCCCTTCAACTCGAATAACACTTTCAACAGTTCGGACCATATCCATCTGAGAAAGTTTGGCGACGGTAGCGTCAAGGGCCGCTTCTGATGCACGGTGGGTAACGACGATGAGTTCCGCATCAGCTCCGAGCCCAGATTGGCGAACGGTTGCGATCGAAACATCCTCGCTCGAAAACGCATTTGCAATCCCCGCAAGAACTCCGGGCTTGTCTGCCACAAAAAGCCTTATCAAATACTGTGTTTTTACTTGGCTAATAGTTGCGATATCTCTATCCGCATAGTCACTCTCACCATAACCAACTGCACCACTCGCAATGTGACGTGCGACTTCCACAACATCGCCCAGAATCGCGCTAGCGGTAGGTGCTCCCCCCGCTCCTCGACCATAAAACATGAGCTCGCCCGCAGATTCTGCTTCGACGAAGACGGCGTTATAAGCATTACGAACAGCAGCAAGAGGATGCGTGCGAGGAATCATCGCGGGATGTACCCGAACTGAAATTTGATCATCTGGAGTTAACTCAGCAATTGCGAGCAACTTGATGACGCGGTTCATTGATTTCGCCACTTCAACATCTTTCGCAGTGATGCCTGTGATGCCCTCGCGATAGACATCGGCATCAGTCACACTCGTGTGAAAAGCCAGTCCTGCCAAGATTGCAGCCTTTGCCGCTGCATCAAAACCTTCAATATCAGCAGTCGGATCCGCTTCCGCATAACCGAGAATTTGCGCCTCAGCCAAAACCTCTGCAAACGGTCTTCCTTCCTCATCCATCTTTGTCAAAATAAAATTCGTCGTCCCATTCACAATGCCCATAATGCGAGTTACGTGGTCGCCTACTAGTGATTCACGAAGTGGGCGAAGAATAGGAATAGCTCCCCCCACAGCTGCCTCGTAGTAAAGATCGACATCTGCCTTATCTGCCGCTGTATAAAGTGCTGCTCCATCTCGCGCAAGCAGGGCTTTATTAGCAGTGACAATCGATTTACCGTTTTGCATGGCAGTCAGAATTAATTCACGCGCGTTATCGATACCCCCCATTACTTCGACAATAAGGTCAATTTCTGGGTCCGTAACGATTGATAAAGCATCCGTCGTAAGGAGTGCAGGATCTACGCCTGGTCGAACTAGGCTCAGATCTCGAACTGCGATCTTCTTCAGAATTAATTCCGCATCTGCGCGAGCAGACAATTCTTCTTGATCTTGAGCCAGAAGACGGGCAACCTCTGAACCGACAACCCCGCAGCCCAGCATGCCAATTCTGATAATGGGAAGGTTCGGGCTCATGTGCTTACTCTTTCACATATCAAGGCCGAGAAGATCGGCCTCAGTTTCTCGACGGAGAATGACGCGAGCGTTTCCATTTATCACGGCTACAACTGGCGGTCGTGGGACATGATTGTAATTACTGGCCATACTTCGGCCGTATGCCCCTGTCGCCGGCACGGCTAAGAGATCACCAGGGGTCACATCGATCGGAAGATGGATATCTCGAATAACGATATCTCCAGTTTCGCAATGTTTCCCAACGACGCGAGAGAGGACAAGTTCTTTTGATGTAGAACGATTAGCGATTACGCCAATATATTCGGCGCCATATAAAGAAGTGCGAATATTGTCGCTCATCCCACCATCGACCGAGATGTAATTGCGCACGCCTCCATCTTCTAAAACGACTTTCTTCACGGTACCAATTTCATAAAGGGTAAACATTGTGGGTCCAACAATCGCGCGGCCCGGCTCTATAGAAACTTTTGGAATAGCCAAGGAATACACCGTGCACGCCTTGGATACGGCATCGAATAAAGCTGGTAATACTTCATGAGGTAGAAGTGGGTCATCGGTTGGCAAATATGCGATGCCGTAGCCGCCACCTAAATCGAGTTCTGGTAATTCCGAACCGAACTCATCTCTATATCTACCCATCAATTCAATTACACGATCTGCAGCGACTCCGAATGCATCCATGGCAAGAATCTGAGAACCGATATGGCTATGGAACCCACGCAACTCAATTTCTGGATGTTGGCGTACTGCCGAGATCGCTTGCCAAGCGGCGCCACTTGCAATGGAGAATCCAAATTTCACATCTTCATGCGCTGTGGCAATCGATTCATGAGTATGGGCTTCGATGCCAGGAGTGAGGCGAAGTAGGACCTTCTGCTTTTTTCCAAGCTCACGCGCGATTGACGCCACTCTTTCAATTTCAAAAAGTGAATCAATAACAATTACTCCAACGCCGACTTCGATGGCTTTGCGAATTTCGGCGAGAGATTTATTGTTGCCGTGCACCTGAATTTTTTCTACTGGAAATCCTGCCTTGAGCGCCACGGCGAGTTCGCCACCGGTGCAAACATCCAAACCAATATCTGAATCGCGAACCCACTTGGCAACCTCGACGCAAATAAAAGCTTTCGCTGCGTAGTAGACATTGCCAGAGCTAGCGCCAAATGAATCTATAAGCGCGCTCTTCCACGAGACACATCGGTCAAGAAAGTCTGCTTCGTCAAGAAAGAATGTCGGCGTTTCAAAGTCAGTTGCTAACCTGCTTGCCTTGATTCCGTCAAAGCGGAGTTCTCTATCAATAAATTCCACATGGGAAGACCATACGTTTGCCACGGTCATCACATCCGCTCGGGGGCAGAAACCCCAAGTAGTTGTAGCCCGTTCGCAATTACTTGTTTGGTCGCAGCGCAAAGGTTTGCTCTAGCCGAATGAATTGCCGAGATCGGTTCTTCACCCATCGGGAGTACTCGGCACTCAGCGTAAAAGCGGTGATAAACGCCCGCTAATTCCTCAAGGTAGCGAGAAATTCGGTGAGGTTCGCGAAGTTCGGCCGCACCTTGGAGCACACGGGGAAACTCGGCCAACTTGCCCAAAAGATCGTTTTCACGCTCGTGCGTTAAAAGCGTGGGATTGAAATCCTCAATCGAGTGAGGGACGTTGAGATCGTCTGCATTTCTGAGCACGCCAGAAATACGGGCATGTGCGTATTGCACGTAATAAACGGGGTTATCGTTGGTGTTCTTCTTCAAGACATCGACATCCAACACCATCGGAGTTTCGACAGGGAATCGGATGAGCGTATATCGAGCAGCGTCAACACCAACTTTTTCGACCAGTTCTTCCAACGTGATGATTGTTCCTGCTCGCTTGGAAAGCTTTACTTCTTCCCCGCCTTCCATAATCTTCACAAGTTGGCCGATGAGGACCTCAATGTTGTATTCGGGGTCATCTCCGGCGCATGCGGCAATTGTTTTCAATCGTTGTACATAACCATGATGATCTGCGCCCAACATATAGATGCAAATATCAGATCCACGCTCGCGCTTATTAATGTAATAAGCGGTATCCGAGGAGAAATATGTACGCGACCCATCGCTCTTAACAAGCACACGGTCTTTGTCATCACCAAAATCAGTGGTCCGCAGCCAAGTTGCCCCTTCGGCTTCAAATACATGGCCTTGCGAGCGCAACTTATCCAAACCGTGTTCGACCGCACCACTCTCGTGAAGGCTTCTTTCTGAGAACCAAACATCAAAATTAGTTCCGAATATTTTCAATACACTTTGTTGTTCCGCAAGTTGTGCGGCGTAGCCTCGTTCGCGAAATTCGATAAGTTGATCATCCTGAGGTAACGAAAGAATTGCCGAATCTTCTTTCACTATCTCTGCAGCAAGGTCGGCGATGTATCCCCCGTGATACCCACCTTCTGGAGTTTCCTTTCCCGCGGCCGCTGCTTGCAAGGAAGCACCAAATAAATCCAACTGATTTCCGCGGTCGTTGATGTAAAACTCTCGCGTAACCGACCCACCTGCCGCGCTCAGAACTCGGCCCAGAGCATCCCCCACTGCCGCCCAACGTGTGTGTCCAAGGTGAATCGGACCCGTTGGGTTTGCGCTAATGAACTCCAAATTGATCCGAACACCGGCAAGAACCTTCGACTCACCAAAATGCGAACCTGACTCACGGATTTCGCGCACAACCGCAGCCGCACTCGCTTGATCCAAAGTGATATTGATAAAGCCCGGACCAGCGATTTCAACTGATGCAACGTCGGCTAAGCGCTCCAAATCACGCTTAAGAAGCTCGGCGATCTCGCGAGGACTTTTACCCGAGCCCTTTGCCAGTTGGAGTGCAATAGAAGAGGAATAATCCCCGTGATCTCGATTCTTGGGACGTTCGAGTGGGATTGAGGCAGGAATGGGGGCTGAAAGTTCGCCCGCGCTCACCAAGGTTTCCAGCGCCGCGGCAATCTGGCTAGCTAGGCGCGCGCTGTGGGTGGACATTGAGCAAGGTTACCGTGGAGGAGACACTTCTTGCGCGCGAAAAGCGTGTAACGATTTCTCTGAAAAAGTGCCTCTGTGTTATGAAAACGTTATCTGGCCTGTCCGAATTGTCCGTACAGCCCTAGTGACAAC
>JAPLBP010000056.1 GCA_026392695.1 Actinomycetota bacterium
ACTCCAAAGTCTGGTGTACGAGAGGTCGAGGTTACCGCGTGACCAGCGCCCTCCGCTAACTCGGCAACTGACGTCCCAAGCGTGCCTGTTCCCCCAAAGATTAAAATATTCACTCTGGGCCAATAATTTCGGAGACTACAAAATTTGGCCGCGCTTTTACTTCCTCATAGATCAAGCCCACGTACTCGCTCAAGATCCCAAGCATCATGCTTACAAAACCTAAAACAAGAAGAAAAAGACTGACTAATGTGCCAAAGCCAGCAAAGGGCACCCCTGACACGACCCAGATAATTGAAAGAGGAAGTAAACCTAGAAAAGACAGAAAGGAAAGAGAGAGACCAAAAATTGTTATGAGGCGCAAGGGTTTATATGAATTAGCAAAAATACCTTTGAATGCAAGATCAATTACTTTAAAAGTGTGAGCATTGGAAACTCCACCAAATCGCTTTGGTCTTTCCATGGGGATTCCAATGGACTTAAATCCAACCCAAGCAAAAAGACCTCGAACGAAGCGATTTCTTTCTGTCATTCCTTTGACCGCTTCATACACCTTGCGATCAACTAATCTAAAGTCAGAAGCATTCTTTGGAATACGCCCATCAGTAAGTTTGCCTGCAACCCAATAGAAGATTTTGGAATTCAAAGTTCGGATCGGCCCGGTCCCCTCGCGATGAGTGACTATTCCGTAAATGTTCTCCCATCCATCTTCCCATTTTCTCAAGAATTCATGTATTAATTCGGGAGGGTCTTGAAGGTCTGCGGTCATGAGAACGCATGCGTCACTATCTACAAATTCGAGACCGGCAGTTAACCCACCATCCATTCGAAAATTTCTTGAAAGTCGAATTACCTGAAACCTCGCATCTTGCTTGGCTATCGACACTAATTTTTCGTAGGTGGAGTCAGTAGAACCATTCTCTACAATTATTGCCTTCCACTGATACCCAGATTCCGCCTCAAAAACCTTTCCGAGACGTGAAGCCAACTCATCTACGCAATCTTCCTCGTTGTATGCAGGGACGACTATTGTCACGGATTTCATTGAGAAATCGTACCCTTCTTATTGACGGTGGAGAGGCGCCGTCGGTTGGACTTCACTCCCGAAGACAGCAATAAAAAGAACAATAAGACGAGGGATATTTGACCAAAAATCCAATTGATCCCAATAAATGACCAAGGCTCACTGTGAAACTTGCTGAATAGGCTCCACGGTATGGCCCAAGGAATGAAGAGTAAGTAGAAAGTAATAGCAAGTGAAATGGCGATATACCTTTTTTCTAAAAGCATAAAGAGAGGAGCTGAATCAGAATATTGCTTCGATCGGATGAAGGTTCCAGAACCAGAAGTGTGCGACATTCCATCTGCGAAAACAAGAATTGCGACGGGCACAAGAATACAAAGGTAGTACGCATAGGTGGTAGAAGGCAGAAGTATCGGGAGCATTAAGATAATAAGAACGTTCACCATAAAACGTCGACGGCGTCCAAATAACACTAGGTTGACTCCCACCAAAGCAAAAATAAGGAAGGTGATGACTATTGAGTAATATGGATATGTGGGAGATGGGTTCGAATGAATGTGAAAAAAAGAATTATTTTGAAGCCAGCTCCAAAAGTTAGGTAATGAAAGGTTCACGGGAACAATCTGGCCTGGAATTGAATAGCTTTGATAGGCAGTCAACTGCGCAATGAAGGCTCTAATATTCCCAAAGAAATTAATTGGGTACAGTAAAAAACTTCCAAGGAACAAACTTAAGGAAACAACGGTGAACCGGAAAAGTAACTTCCATTCGCGGTGAATAAGGAAGACTCCACCAAGCACAATCATTTGTGGTTTGAATAAAACGAGTAATACTCCAATGAAGAACATTCGGTTAGATCGCGCTTCTAAAGCGCCCAATAGGAAGAAGTAGAGAAGAGGAATAATAAGTAGTTGATTATTACCTCGATCTATAGACATTAGGACGGGTGCGGCGAGCAAAGAAAATGCTCCGAGTGCAACAGCCTGAAAGTTGCTCAGCCTTCTGGTGACACGAGCATGAATCGCAGGAATCAAAACTGAAACGATACATAGAGCCAGATACAGGAAAAGTGAGGTTCGGCTCACTGAAGAATGAGAAAGTATTGTGCGAAACGGTTTGAGGATGAATAGATCCAATGGGGGCATTGGCAAAGGCCAAGGAAAAGTCTTATCGGACCAAGGCGAGTCAAGATTCGCGAATCTAACTGCAGAATAGAAGTCACCGAAGCAATGTGCTCCAATTCCTTGCGTTGCGGGATCGCACCAACCATCTTCAACTAGGAAACTGAGCATTTGTGAACTTTTTAAAGTTAAATAACTTGGAAGATATATTTGCAACATGATTGCAATGGTGTAAAGGGCGACGTAAATCGTAAAAAAGACTTGGGTACGCGCCCAGATTTTTGCTCTAAAAACCTGAATTCCACTCAAAGTAGGAGAAGGAATTCCTAGTTCAGTCATGCCTTCAAGTTTATTGGAATGTGCTCTTAGAAGCCTTATCTAATGCCCTTAATGTTTAGTCGAGCCGAACCGCCCCAAGCGGGGTCTCTAGGTGAACGGCAACTATTCCACTTTCGCCTTCGTTGTCTTCCGGTGAAATCCAGATTACCTCGACATCGCCAATTGCTTGTGCCATATCCAAACCAAGATAGTTGGCAATGGTCTCTTTGTCGCCCGCAAATTCGACTTTGACAATCTTCGCGTGAGCGCTTCCATCTTTCGACGGATGATCTTGTGAAAGCCATTGAATGAAATATGGGAGCTGAGAATCCTTAAGAGTGTCTAAAACACCGATCTGCTTCCATCGTAAATCTGTTCCATCTGGTCGCATACGGTGTCCGTCGACGGCTGAACGTCCCAATCGAGATTCAATCCCTGATACATCTTCAACCCCTACAACCCATGTCAACCAACCGCCACCTTCATTTGCACGTTTTGTAACAGCCTTTCCAAATGGAGATGAATCAGAAGCAGGATGATCGAGTGGGCAGACAACTTCTATGTAGTACCCATCAATAAGCGGCATCGTAAAGTTACGAGTTCCAAAACGTGGGTGGACACCACCATCTACGAAAGTTGAACCTAAACGCGATCCAAGACGTTGGACGGTGTCAGCAAGCTGTTCGTGGGAGGTTACATAAGAGACATGGTCGAGGCGCATAAGGAAATAATGCCCTATGAAATGGGGTGCTAATTACCATCAGTGCCATTGGCCAAGAGCTAAGAAATAGTGGGGCACGTGAGGTCCGCGGAAGGAAGCGCGCCAGTTAAAAGGTACTTATCGACGGCTCCATCAACGCACTCAGAGCCGCGCGCATACCCAGCATGCCCATCGCCGATTAGGGTTATTAGGCGGGAACGGAGTAAAGTTTTTTGCAGATCAAGCGCCCATGCATATGGGGTGGCTGGGTCACGCGTTGTGCCAATGATCACAACAGGCGAAGAAGAAATTGATGCAATTGATTTGGCGGTCACTTTAATCCCTGGAAAAAATTGGCATGCTAAACCACTGTAAGCCAAATAGGGGCCAAAGACTGGGGCCCGTCGGGCAAACTCAGGGGCACCCTGCGCTATCGCGTTTGTACTCAAATTCTCTTGCGAATCCAAACAGTCGATTACGAATGAAGCATCAGCCTCGTTGTTTACATAAACTCCCTTCGCATTTCGTTGGGAGTATTCATCATCTAGTTCGAGAAGAGTCGCACCGTTGCCGGCCTTTGCTTGCGCTAACGCAGTTATAAGTTGGGGCCAACCACTTGCTCGGTCATACAAGGCAGATGCCACTCCAAGAACCGCCATCGATTCTGTTACCGGACGGTTGGTAGTACCAACGAGAGGTTTTTTGGACGCCTTTGAAAATATTTCTAAGACTTCAGAGATTCCCTTTTCCAAAGGTTGGGAGAGGGGACAGTTCTGCGATTTGTAGCAATCCTGAATGAATGCCTGCAGTGCGAAATCAAATCCCACCGCTTGGGAGATATTCTGCTCTTTTGTAGTGGCACGCGGACTCACCGCGCCATCCAGAACCATGCGGCCAACACTTTTTGGAAATATAGAGGCGTATAGGGTTCCGAGATAGGTTCCATAACTAACGCCCAAGTAATTAAGTTTCTTTTCCCCAAGCGAAGAACGCAATAAGTCCATATCCCGCGCAGAGTTTGCGGTGCTAAAATGCAAGATATTAGGCGTAAATGCTTCACATTTGGCCACATAACTCTTCATCTCTTCAACAAGTACATTCAATTGCTCAGGTGATACCGGATTGCTGTTCGACGCATAGTTCGCATCGGTCTCTTTATCTGTTAGGCAATGAATTGCTGAACTCGCACCAACGCCGCGCGGATCAAATCCCACAATGTCATATTTCTTTAAAATGGAAGGGCTAAAAATCGCTTCGGCGTTGTAGGCATAATCAACCCCTGATGCACCCGGTCCACCCGGATTAATAACTAAAGATCCAATTCTTTGCTTTTGATCCTGCGCTCTAAAACGCATGACTCGTATTGAAAATCTGCCTGATGCCAATGAGTTGTAGTCGATCGGCACGGATAAATCACTACATTGAAAATTTCCATAGCAGTCGACCCACGCCAAATGTTGTTGTTGATATTCAGCCAAAGTGGTGGGCAGGCTAGTCCGATCTTGGGAGTAGAGAAAGCTGGATGGTATTAAAAGAAATGCTAAAAATATGGCAAAGAATCTCCACTTCTTTTCTACTCTCGTGAGTCTTCTGATCATGCTCTACTATTTGCCATATTCACTCAAGGAGCACATAAGCGCCTCAATTGTGAGAAGTGGCGCGGCGTTAAAACTTAAATTGGTGCGCGCGCTCATAATGTCATTGAGATTCTGGAGAATCTTCTCTGGTTTTACTCTCTTTGACATCTGAACAATTTTTTCCGACATCTCTCTATTTATATATGAATCATGAAGACTTGATTGTGCCATCAGCACATCGCGATAAAGAGTAGCTAAATCAAGTAGGGCGCCATCAAGGGAATCGCGCACCATTCTTGTCGCGCGTGATTTCTGCTCTTTCTCCAAGTCCTTGAGTGCCTTTGCCCCTCCTGTCGCGATCCCTCTACCGGTGGCCCCTTGCCCCCAAGCAAGGGCTAACGACTGACTCTCTTTCTCATCTCGAAGTGCCGACGATGCTGCTGCCTCCTCGGTCGCTAAATTAACTAGCGTGGAAGCCGCAGCAAATGCTGAGGCAATAGTGTTTAGAGTGAAGGGCAAATTCAAAATTGTGTTTCGACGCGAACGAATCGCCTCATCGCTTGCCAGATGGCGCGCCCGCCCGATGTGTCCTTGACTTACCCGAGCTGCAAAGTCAGCGATACCGGGTGAAATTCCATCACGTTCGACAAGCACTTGCGCAACATCGGCGTTCGAAGGAGTTCGCAGTTGAAGGTGGCGAGCGCGAGAACGAATGGTAGGCAACACATCAAATAACGTTGGCGCGCAGAGCAGCCATACGGTGCGTGCACCAGGCTCCTCAATCGCCTTAAGGAGAGCGTTTGCCGCGGATTCGGTCAAACGATCGGCATCCTCCATCACCACCACTCGCCAGCCTCCAACACTGGGTGACCACGCCACTCGTTGAAGAAGTTCGCGGATCTCATCGATTTTTATCGATAACCCCTCCGTTGAGATCACCTCAACATCTGCATGCCCTCCGGCCTTAACACTGCGGCAATCGATGCACGTTCCACAGCCACTCTCTGGACAGACAAGTGCGGCTGCAAAGGCAACCGCAGCGCTTGAACGACCGCTACCTGGTGGACCAGTGAAAAGCCAGGCATGGGTCATATCCTGCGACTCTTCTTGTAACCGTGAGGCACTCACCGCGTCCTGAAGGGCCAGGACAATGTGGGATTGTCCGACCAGCTCAGAAAAAACAGACATCAGACCTTTGAGGTTTTCACTCGAGGCTTGCGGGAAAGCGCTTTGGAAAGTAGCCGTGGCCGCTTTGGAATTTTACTCAAAGCGGGAAGTTCCGCCACGCGATCGATAATCGTCTTATGAATCTCATCGACGCTCATGTTTCCGTCAACAACTAGGTAACGTTCCGGATCTAAAAGCGCAAGCTGTAGATATTCCTGACGAATTCTTTCGTGGAAAGCGAGCGGCTCAGACTCCAATCGATCTTTCTTCTTTAAACGACCCAATCCAACTTCCGCTGAGACGTCCAGAATTATCGTGAGTGTCGGGAATAGAGATTCGGTAGCCCATCGAGAAATTCTCGCCACTTCCCCAGGCTCGAGAATTCGACCTGCTCCTTGATATGCAATCGATGAATCAAAATATCTATCGGTTATTACGATGTCGCCGGCTTCCAAGGATGGACGGATAAGGGCATAGACATGGTTGGCCCGATCTGCGGCATACAGGAGCGCTTCGGCTCGAGGAGAAATCTCCCCAGTTGAATGAGAGAGCAAGATATTGCGCAGCTCTTTACCAAGAGGCGTACCCCCTGGTTCGCGGCTTAGGACAACGGAATGGTCTTGATCCTCTAACCATTGTTTTAACAATTTTGTTTGAGTTGATTTTCCAGAACCCTCGCCACCTTCAAAAGCGATGAATAGCCCTTTCGTTGTCGCGCCTGTAATGGAGCCAAGCTCTCCTCTGAGCGCATTCGCAATATCACTCCATAAAGACACGTTGGGGCGATCTTTCATTTGTCTGTACGAAATCGCTCCGATAAAACTTGCGATCACGCCAGCAATGAGGATTGTGATGGCTGCACCATTAAAACTGAAGTGGACATTTCTAAAAACAAGTACATGCTGACCCACACTTGCGGCAATAAGCGGCGAGATGGCCAAAACTGCAACCAGGGTAACGCGAATTAGGGACTGAACGAAAGCGAAAGTTCGCCCACGAACCTCATCCTGTACTTCCATACCCAACATCGTGAAACCAGTGACCCAACAAATACCTGAGAAAGTGCCAAGTAAAACAACGATGAAGACAGCGAGAACTAAGTTCGGAATGATTGCAAGAAGTACTAGGAAGCCACCCGCGATGGTAAGTGA
>JAPLBP010000084.1 GCA_026392695.1 Actinomycetota bacterium
CTTCAATTCCCGTGCGCAGTCAATAACGGCGCGCGCGGCCGACGCTCCCACAGGATGACCAATGGCGATGGCTCCCCCATTGACGTTCACTCGCGCCATATCAATTTCAGGCAATTCGTGAAGCACAGAAAGTACCATTGCCGCAAAGGCCTCGTTAATTTCCCACAGATCAATATCGCTAATATTTAGCCCCTGCTTTTGTAACAACTTCTTGATTGCATAAACTGGAGCGATACTAAACTCATGTGGTTCCGTTCCAACGACTTGGGCTGAAACGATAGAAGCAATTGGGTTTAAGTCCAATTGTGATGCAGTTTTTTTGTCGGTGATCAATGACAAAGTCGCCCCGTCATTTAAGGGCGATGAATTGCCCGCTGTCACGCTTCCACCTTCTGAAAAAGCTGACTTAAGGCCCAACAGTTTTTCAAGCGAGGTATCAGGACGGATCGATTCATCTTTTTGTACTCCGCCAATGGGCAACACCCATTCGGAATGGAAACCAGAACTCCACGCGGCATCTGCTAGTTGATGTGAACGCAAAGCCCATTCGTCTTGGCGCTGCCTACTGATTCCAAATCTCTCAGCAACCAATTCCGCGCTTCTGCCCAAACTCCCTGTCCACTGAGAGGGCATTGCAGGATTAATCAAGCGCCATCCAACGGTAGATTGATTGAAGACAGGAGCTTCAGGGGCAGCATCGCCCAATCGCTCAACTATCCACGGGGCACGGCTCATGCTCTCGACACCACCAGCCAATACGATTGATGCGTCGCCGGAACGTATAAGTCGCGCCGCTTGAACAAGGGCTTCGGCACTTGATCCGCATAACCTATTGAGAGTTACTCCTGGAACGCTGACAGGTAAATTTGCCAATAAAGAAGCCATTCTGGCTATATTGCGATTGTCATCACCGGCCTGATTGGCATCACCAATAATGACATCATCGATCATTTGTGGATCAAGTGCTGGAATAGATGCGACCAAAGACTTTATCAAAGTTGCAAGTAGATCGTCAGGCCTTACTTTGGACAATCCCCCAAGGTACTTGCCGAAGGGAGAACGCACGACCGACGCAATTACAGGACCATTTGAAATCGTATTCATGCTATTCGGCACTTATCCCTTCCTCCACGTACACGTCATCACCTTCACGAAATGCAGGTCCGTTGATCACCAGGTACTTGCCTATACCCGTAAAACCATAAACAGAGGATCTGTAAATTACAACTACGTCACCGTCAGTAGCCGTCATAGTCGACGAATCATCAAATGAAAATTGAAAATCACCTTCAAGAATGTAATAGACCCGAGTACTTGCATCTGTTTTTAACCGCCCATGAATGCCCTCAATCGCGACCCACGTGACACTTAAATCCGGTCCATCCTTTTCACCTTTAACTAATTGACGCATTACCAGGTTATTGCTTTTTTCTGGAGATGAATCCAGTGAATCGGATCTAATTAATCGAGCTACAGGACTCAAGATGTCAACCCGCACCCTTCTACGTTCGTTGAAAATAAATTATAAAAGGGTCGGCGACCTTCGAAATTCTACTCTCGAAGGTCGCCGTGTCCCGCCCCCTTAACGAATCAAGCGCTCCAGTTTGACTTTACTGAAACGGATTGAAGACCCAACTTGCGAGCACTATTGCCCACATATTTATCCCACAATCCAGCGAGGGTATTGTGTGAGGTTTCATAACGAAGCCATGTATCAACATAGTTCTTCATAACGAAATCTCCGGCCGGCATAAAGAAGCTGTTCTCATCAACGAAAACAGGCTTGCCTTTGAAGACGGTAAGTTTTGGGGTTGCCTTAATCGCGTCAGCGACTGAGAACTCTCCAACGATCATTGCATTTGACCGACCTGCGCTTACATCTGCGAGGGCCGCTTGATTATCCAGTCGCTTTAACTTCGCCTTTGGATACAGCAACTTCGCAGCCGACTCCTGTGAAGATCCGAGGACAACTGCAATCGTTACGGAAGCGCTGTTCAATTGATCAAGCGAGGAAATTTTGTACCCAGGCTTGAGCAACACAACATTTGACTCAACGAACGCAGGTGCGCCGGAGAAAAGCACCTTCTGAGCACGCTCTGGTTTGATTGTGGCGGCAATACCGGACATATCAAATTTTCCAGCGGCTTGACCTGCAAAAAGATCACCGAAAGGAATTTCTACCCACTTTGGCTTGGCACCTAATGAAGCGGCGAGAAGGTTAGCAAGATCGACGATGTATCCAGTTGGGACACCACTTGCAGTCTTGAATTGAAGTGGAGCAAAAGTTAAGTCCACACCAAAACTAATTTCCTTTGTCGCCAATACCTTATCCAGGATTGAGCTATAGGTACCCGTTGCGTTCACTACGGGTGCTGCCGGGGAAACTTTTGCAGCCATTGCAGGGCTTGCCAACGCAGGAGCTGCCATAGCAGATACAGCACCCGCGCCAAGCACTAAGCCAGCATTCTTAATAAATTTACGTCGGTCGGTGATAGAAGAATCAGAAATAACTGCTTCTTCCACGCCGCCTTTCACATCCTTGTAGTTTGACATGTTTCTCCTTTGTGAACCGACAAAAACTGGAACAGCGTTGTTCGGTTAATTGAAATCTAAGTCGGTTGCCACTAGCGATGTCAATGTCTCTTACGAAAAATAAATAGATTTTAAAAAAACTACTTAGAAAGTGCAATAGTGGCGGGCGTTTGTGCGCTATGCGCAGAAAGTTTCTTTTCTACCACGCTAATTCCTCGAGACACTACAAGCACGGCAAATAAGTACAGGAGTCCGGCGAAAGTATAAAATTCAAATGGGCGATAATAAAGATTTGCAAGCGCTTTGGATTCGCGCATTAATTCCGGTACCCCAATAATGCTAAGAATCGCCGTATCTTTTATTGCATCGACATATTGATTTCCTAGTGGCGGAATAATTACGCGGAAGGCCTGCGGCAAAATAATGTGGCGCATTACGTTTCGCCGCGAAAGACCTAACGCTGTACCGGCTTCTACTTGGCCTTTGTTGATAGCCAAAATTCCAGACCGGAAAGTCTCGGATAAATATCCGCTATTGAGCAGAGCCAATGTGAGAATGCCCGCAGGAATTGCTGGAAGATTCACACCCGCGGCGATCGCTAATCCAAAATAGACCCAGATGATCAACACATAGAGCGGAATTCCTCTGAAGAACTGGGTATAAATGAATGCGAACCATCTTAGAAACTTAATTCGTGATAATCGCATCAGCGCGACAATCAATCCCAAGATGATGGCCAGAATTATTGCGACCGTTGCGCATGCCATCGCAATTCCAAATCCCTTTAGCAACATAGGCATGCTGGACCAGACCGATGTAAAGTCAAAGAAGGGCTCCGCACTAGTCACTTCTGCCCCTTCCCAATCGACGTTCAAGCATCCATGCGAAGCCTGAAATTGAAACGGTCAAGGCAACAAAAATGATTCCGGCAACCGAATAAAGTTCAAAGGGAGTAAAGGTTTGAAGAGACACATATTGAGCCACGTAAATCATGTCTGAGACGCCAATAACAGAAACAATTGTCGCGCCTTTAAGAAGTCCCACATACACATTTACCGATGGCGGAATCACGACCCTCAACGCCTGGGGAAAAATAACATGCGAAAATGTTGTCCCCCGCGAAATGCCCATAGCCATTGCCGCTTCACGTTGACCGGGATCAACCGCCATAAGTCCCCCACGAAATACTTCTGCCATGTAAGCGCCACCAGTAATTCCCAGAGCTAGCGCACCAGCTTGAAACTCGGTAAACAAGATATGAAACTTCAGCGAAAGCCCGTAATAGACCCAAAAAAGCATTACAAACAAAGGAATTGAGCGGAATAGTTGAGTAATTGCATTTGCAACAGTACGAATGAACCTCATCGAACTTAATCTGCCCATCGCCAAGAGGAGTCCAAATACTAGAGCGATGGCCATCCCAACCAATGAGATTTCTAGAGTAATCCCAAGGCCGCGAATTAACTCAGGGAAATATTTATCGATCACATTCCAGTCAAATTTGTAGCTGTTCATTAAATGACCGTCAATTTAGAATCGCGGAGAGAAAGGATCGCGTGCGGGGCTCCGTAGTTTTTCGGATTTCTTCCGGTGTGCCGATCTCAACGATCCGACCTTCATCCATGAAGACAATTCGATGCGCCACTTGAAAAGCAAAATTCATCTCGTGAGTGACGACAACCATTGTCATACCTGCTTTTGCCAATCGACGAATCTCCTCCAAAATGCCATTAACAAGTTCAGGATCAAGTGACGATGTTGCCTCATCGAAAAGCATGACCTTAGGTTTCAGCGCCAGCGCTCTTGCAATTGCCACCCTTTGTTTCTGCCCGCCGGACAATTTATCTGGATACTGATCTACCTTGTCAGCAAGTCCAACTTGAGTAAGCGCCTCTACCGCCGCTTTGCGGGCAAGGTCCTTATTCTGTTTTCTCACTTTGGTCAGACCGAGCATGACATTTTGCGCCGCTGTCATATGGGGAAAAACATTGAAGTTCTGAAATACCATACCAATTTCGCTGCGAAGAGCCGTCAGCTTTTGCTCATATCGTCGGTTGGCTAGAAAATTGTATTTAGAAATTCTTGATTTCCAGACATGTCCCTCAAATATGACTTCGCCCTCATCTGGTGCAGCAATAAAATTAATGCAACGTAACAAGGTGCTTTTACCTGAACCGCTAGGGCCAATAATTACGAGCACTTCGCCTTCGCTAACGGTCAAATTGATTTTGTCGAGAACTCGATGTGACCCAAAGGTTTTTGAAACGTCAACTAATTTAAGAAATTCAGGTTCGCCGATCGACGACACACCAGAAAGATTTGACATCGTTTTCAATCCCTCCACTGCGCATTGAGTCGCTGACAAAGCTGAACTTCACAACTCTTGAAACAGTAGTCATGATTATTTGGCATATCAAGTAAATTGCTTGGCGCACAATAACTTGATTCCAATTCAAGTGCACAAGTTCGCTTAGCGCACTCGTAGTAACGTTTGAACATTTCAGTTCGATAATTTTCTAAAGGCTCGTACAGAAACTATTTCTAGTTTTCTTGAAATTTAGAGCAAAAAATTGCGGCTACCGAGCCCCTTTGGAAAGCTCGATAGCCGCAAGATTTTTAACTACTCCTGACTGGAGTTAGCCAATGCGAACTTGGTAGGTCGTCCAGTTTCGGTTGGATTCACTATTAAGTGAGGCACACGTGCCCCACCAAACCTGCTTGTTGTTATCTACGCAGATTGCCATTGCAGTACCAGCGTTTCCTGCAGGACCTTGTGGGCCTACTGCGCCGCTAGTTCCGGCTGGACCTTGTACGCCTGTGTCACCCTTTGCACCAGTTGCGCCTGTCGCACCTTGAGGTCC
>JAPLBP010000086.1 GCA_026392695.1 Actinomycetota bacterium
TATTTCGGTAGTAGTAAAAGGTAACCCTCGAACCATGTTGTATCCGATAACGTCTTTTAAGTATTGGGCGCGAAGGAGCATGGAGAGTTGGCCGAGGTTCATCTCAGGAACAATGACTTTGGAGTACTTCTTCAATACATCACCCAAATTTTTTGGAAATGGGTTGATATAACGAAGGTGTGCCTGGGCAATGTGCTCGCCATTTGTACGAAGCAGTTCTACCGCCGAGGCGATTGGTCCGTAAGTCGATCCCCATCCAAGGAGCAAAACATCTGCCTCTCCCGTTGGATCATCAACAACCAAATTAGGAACTTCAATCCCTGCCACCTTTGCTGCGCGAGCGCGCACCATGAGGTCGTGGTTGGCGGCGTCGTAGGAAATATCTCCTGTGACATCGGCTTTTTCAAGGCCGCCAATACGATGTTCAATTCCTTTTGTGCCAGGGATTGCCCACGGGCGAGCCAAGGTCTTTGGATCCCGAAGGTAGGGCATGAAATCTTCTTGAGTTTTGGCGAATTCCACGTGTAGATCAGGAAGTGAATCTACTTCAGGAATCTTCCATGGTTCTGAACCATTTGCCACATATCCATCCGAAAGGATGAAGACGGGGACGCGATAAGTCGTCGCAATACGTGCGGCTTCTAGTGCGATTGCAAAGCAATCACTCGGTGAAGAAGGAGCGATAACGGCAACGGGGGATTCACCGTTTCGTCCGAACATTGCTTGCAAGAGATCTGCTTGCTCTGTCTTTGTGGGCAAGCCTGTTGAGGGCCCACCTCGTTGAACATCAATGATGATCAACGGAAGCTCCAACATCACGCCAAGACCGATCATTTCGCTCTTGAGCGCCACACCAGGACCAGAAGTTGTCGTGATACCAAGTGCTCCGCCGTAAGCCGCACCTAGAGCAGAACCGATTGCTGCAATTTCATCTTCTGCCTGGAATGTGATCACACCGAACTTCTTGTGCTTTGATAATTCGTGCAAGATGTCGGACGCAGGGGTAATGGGGTAAGAACCAAGGAATAACTGCAGACCACTTCTTTGTGAAGCTGCAATTAAGCCATAGGCCATCGCCGTGTTGCCACTGATATTTCGATATTGGCCGGGTGGCATCTTTGCTGGTGCGATTTCATAAGAGACTGAGAAATCTTCGGTGGTCTCTCCATAATTCCAGCCAGTCCGATAAGCAAGTAAATTGGCGTCAAGAATTTCTGGCTTCTTGGAAAATTTTGCTTTGAGAAAGTTCTCTGTCGATTCTGTTGGACGGTGATACATCCATGTCAGCAATCCAAGTGCGAACATATTCTTTGAACGTTCGGCTTCTTTGCGCGTGAGCGTAAGTGCTGAAAGCGCCGCGACAGTTAGTGAAGTTAACGGCACCGCGTGCACTTTGTAACTATCAAGTGACCCGTCTTCCAAAGGATTCGCGGCGTAACCAACTTTGGTCAGGTTGCGATTTGTAAATTCGTCCTTGTCGACGATGATCGTCGCGCCTCGCTTGATATCTTTAATGTTCGCTTTGAGCGCCGCGGGGTTCATTGCTACCAAAATATCTGGAGCATCTCCTGGCGTCTGAACATGGTGATCGGCGAAGTGGAGTTGAAAGGAAGAAACTCCTGGGAGGGTTCCCTGAGGGGCTCGAATTTCGGCCGGATAGTTAGGCAAGGTAGAGAGGTCATTTCCTAAACTGGCGGTATCCATCGTGAACCGGTCACCAGTGAGTTGCATGCCATCTCCACTGTCCCCAGCGAAGCGAATTGTTACTTGATCGAGTGATACTACGGGCTTAGCCACGCGCTTATCTTGCCACTTTAGGTCGAAAAGAAAAGAGCGAAAGGGTCCAATTGCCTTTGTTGTGCGTCACTTTTTTCTCAGGTGGTTTAATAGCGACTATGGGCAAAGTTGATTCACAGACATTGCTGACTCAACTCACATCTCTATTGGGCTCTGAAATCGTCAAAGGAGACGTTGTTTCCCTTGAGGCGTACAGCCACGACGCCACCCCGCTTTTTAGGGGGTTGGCTGAGGTTATCGTGAGCCCCCGCAATACCGCCGAAGTCGCTGAGATCGTTCGCTATGCGGGCAGAACTCAAACTCCAATCATCCCTCGAGGCGCCGGTAGCAATCTTTGCGCAGCGACCGTTCCACTGAACGGTGGAATTGTTCTGAATATGGTCAATATGAATTCTATCCTCGAGATATCTAAATCCGAGATGATCGCGGTCGTTCAACCGGGAGTTACAAATCTTCATTTGGATACGGAGGTCGGCAAAGAAGGCCTCATGTTTGTTCCAGATCCTGGTTCGCGCAGCGTTTCTACTGTTGGTGGAAATGTCGCTACAAGCGCAGGAGGGCTTCGCGGCCTTAAATATGGAACGACAAAGAATTACATCTTGGGTCTGGAGGTCGTCCTTGGATCGGGAGAAGTCATTCGTACAGGTGGC
This sequence comes from Actinomycetota bacterium, assembly GCA_026392695.1. GTDB lineage: Bacteria > Actinomycetota > Actinomycetes > Nanopelagicales > Nanopelagicaceae > QYPT01. Next base: position 2,448 of record JAPLBP010000086.1, read on the forward strand.
CGACTTGCAAAGGATGTCGCTGGTTATGACATCACCCGTCTTCTCGTTGGTAGCGAAGGAACCCTAGGCGTCTTTACAGAAATTACTGCAGCACTAGTTTCTCGACCACAAGCCTCGAGGTATGGGGTTGGGTATTTTGAAGATCTCGCATCAGCATCAGATGCCGTGGAAAGAATCATTTCCAGCGGAATCCTCCCGTCTACTTTGGAGTTTCTAGATAACACCTGCATCGTGGCGGTCGAAGGCTTTGCGCACCTAGGGCTAGATGTAAATGCTGGAGCGCTCTTGTTATTCGGAGATCATGGCGATACTGCATTTGTAGAATCGACCGTAGATCGAATGGCGCACATTGCCCGAGATGTTGTCGGGTGTCGCGAGGTAACGCTGGCAGAAAATGTCGCCGCTGCCGAGGCTCTTCTTTATGCGCGTCGCTGTTCATTGCCGGCGCTTGCTCGACTTGGCACTCTGTCCATTCTTGAGGATATCGCCGTACCACGCCATCTCATGGCTCGAACGGTGCAACGTATTGAGGCGATAGCGGAAAAGTATTCATTGCAAATCGGAACTTTCGGTCACGCGGGTGATGGCAACCTTCACCCAACAATTGTTTTGGACAAAGATGACGAGGCCGGAGTTCGTAAAGCCGAGAGCGCGATGGCCGAAATATTTGCGCTCGCCCTCGAAATGGGCGGAACAATCACTGGAGAACATGGGGTAGGTAGCGCGAAATTGCCTTATTTAGAAGCTCGATTAGGAACCACCCAAATTGCGCTTCAACGTGCTATCAAATTTGCATTTGATCCATACGGAATCTTGAATCCGGGGCGCCTAGGTTCGTGAGAGCACAATTCACGAAGTCCAAACTCGATCGATGTATCTCTTGTGGATATTGCCTGCCTGCATGTCCTACGTATCAACTCACTGGTGCTGAGGAATCCTCGCCACGGGGACGAATCACGTTAATGCGGGCAGTTCAAGAGGGACGGCTTCCACAAGAAAATCTGCTTGCCGAATCAAGTTTCTGCCTTGGCTGCCGCGCCTGTGAACCAGTTTGTCCAGCAGGTGTCGAGTATGGAGTTTTGCTAGAAGAGATGCGCGAGATTGTCTGGCAAGGGAAGAATCGACCACTCATTGTTCGCGGACTTTTCCTCCTTGTTAAATCACGATGGAGAGTTCGAAAGCTAGGAGTTCTCTCTCGAACTGCCCGCTCACGTAAAGCGGATCCAGCATTGCATTTGATGTTAGGTTGCTTTGAAAGAGCGCTCTTTCCTAAAGTGAGTAGAACCGTTTCTGAGATTGCTCCTGAAGTGTCGATTACTACAAAGCAGGGATGTTGTGGGGCGCTACATGCACACAATGGAGAGTTAGAAAAAGGCAAAGCGATGGCGTTGAAGCTTGGCGACGAATTGCCTGGCACAATCCTCACTACGGCTGGCGGTTGTGCCGCTCACCTCGCTTCAGTTATTGGTCGTGATCGCGTGAAGGAATTTTCTGAGTGGTGGTTGGATAAAGATGTTGCGCTTTCAAAGATTGAGGAAAATGGCGTCGTAATAAGAGTTGGTTTTCAAGATTCTTGTCACCTTCGAAACGGACTCGGCGTATTTAAAGAACCTCGCGCACTTTTGAGACAGATTAGTGAGTATGTAGAAATTCCCAATGCTTCTGGGTGTTGTGGTGCTGCTGGGAGCTACTCGCTTCTTCAAAAGAAGAATAGCCGTCGCGTGATCGCTCAAAAAGTTGAAGACATTAAATTATTAAATTTGGATTATGTTGCCACGGTTAATCCAGGCTGCACTCGTCAACTTGCTAGTGCACTCAAGCGGGCGGGTATAAAGACCCGAGTCGTACACATTTCCGAACTCGTTGCAATGGTCGCTCGCTAAAATAGCTTTTTGATATCGCGGTAGAAATTTTCGTGAGGTCCGACCATAATCAACTTAATCGAGACGTGTGAGAGTTGGCGATAGGCAAGCAGCCAAGTTTGATCTTGCACGCGAAATTTATGAATGAATACCCCACTCAAATCCCCTACTTTTTCTTGACCGATAGCCGGGGTGGCGACTATTGCCTTCACAGCCTTATCGAGAATTCGCTTTTGGTTGACAGGGATCTTCTTGACGAATTTTGAAAATATTGGCGTGACAAGAATTTGTGTCAATTAAAAGAGTATTCCTCGGTTGCCTCTTCAGCATCTGCCTTTAAAATCTCTCGAATGAGCGAGAATGAGAGATCAGGATTCTCTTCCGCGATGAGTGCCATTTTGAAATAGAACTCAATCTGCTTTGGCACGGAACGATGCTCAACAGCCGCAATGCGCCGAGCTTCCTCTACTAATTCGTCCGACAATTTCACGTTGAGAGCCATCTTGAGCACCACCCTTTCAGGAGGAGACTAACACATAATGGAACTAAAGGTTACTTTAAGGAACTTTCTCATCTTCAAGTCTTCGGCTACGGAAAGAGGCAAAGGCGGTTACCATCTCGCTATGAATTCGTTGAAAAGCCGCATCATCCTCATCGGGATGGTTCTTATCGCGCTCGCAATGGGCTCGATCCCGGCTGAAGCGACCACGGTGCTTTTCCCAGGCGCGCGGCCATTTTCGGTAATCGTTCCCACCACGTATCAGAAATCAAAGCCCGCTCCACTTATTCTCGCTCTGCACGGATACACATCTAGTGGCGATGAAACGGAAAAATATCTTCAGCTCGCGGCCGTCGCGCAAACAAAAGGAATTCTTTACGTTCATCCCGATGGGACACAAGACGGGGCTGCAAATCGTTTCTGGAATGCCACGCCCGCTTGCTGCAATTTCTATTCCAGCAAAGTCAACGATGAGGCTTACTTAATGAGCATCATTGATTCTGTCTCTAAGAAATATAACGTGGACCAAAAACGCATTTATGTTATCGGTCATTCGAACGGCGGTTTTATGACCCACCACATGGGATGTAGTGAAGCGAATCGGATCGCCGCCATCGCAAGTTTTTCTGGGGCTACTTACGATGATCCAAAGACCTGTAAACCATCATCGCCCATTAGCGTGCTTCAAATTTGGGGCACAGCGGATGAAACAATCGCTTATAACGGAGGTAGCATCATAAGCAATGCCTATCCGGGGGCACTTAAAACAGTTGCTTCTTGGGCCAAATTAGATAGCTGTTCAATGAAGCTCATTTCTTCCACTAAAAAGCTTGATCTCGAAGCAAAATTAGCGGGAGCAGAGACCAGCGTTAGCTATTACTCTGGCTGTAAAGCGAAGACGAGTGTTGAACTCTGGACCATTAATGGCGGAGCACATGTACCCTCATTGGTAAAGAACTTTGCATCTCAGGTAGTGGATTTCTTGCTGGCTCATCCAAAGGTCTAGTTGATTACCCCATTCGCTAATCGCGTTTCAAGCACTTCACCGTTCACTTTAGTGAGCACGTAGGCGGCCGGACCAATTGAAGGATCTGTCGGGGTTTTATCAACGATAACTTCGACGGGAATTTCGTTTTCGTACAGCATGCCAACCCCATCATCGGTTGCGTAAATCTTTTCGAAAACTTCGTCCTTTATTAGCTGGTGTGCAAATGGTCGGCGCTCAACCTCGCTGTCAAAGTGAACAGCGTTGCCGTACGGTAAAAGCCCTAAGCTGTTTGTGACGGTACGAAGCTTTGCGCCGTAGGAATCGGTAGGACCTCCTTGATGCCAACAAATAGAACCGGCGCTCACGCCACCAATAATCTTTCCTGCTTGATAAGCGGCCGTTAGGGCCGCACCTACTTCATGCAACTGCCAAACCGCGAGAAGATTTGCCACGGATCCACCACCCACCCATATGACATCAGACTCCATGATCCGATCGAATACCGGAGCATTTGGTTGGGTGAAAAGTTGTAGATGGGTGACATCACAATTGGTGTCGCTCATCGCCGCGTATGAACGTGCTAAATACTGCGCATTGTCCCCACTTGCGGTGAGAATAAAGCACACCCGTGGCCGCTCCTTGCCCGTGAGTTCAAGCATGCGTAGCAGCGTTTTCCCGGGTTTCATCACATCCCAGAGATCAGTTGCGACAAAGCCTCCGCTGGTTGCCATAACTCTGCGAACCGTCATGGTGCACCCCTTTTCCTAGCAAATTTTCAGTCACTTTATCTCATGCGGTGGTAACGTGGAGATAACTTAATGGAGGGTGCTCATGCACTTCTGGGTTTGGCTGGCCTTGGCTGGGATTTTTGTAGTACTCGAAATCCTCACGATGAGTCTGATTTTCGCATCCTTTGCATTAGCCGCTCTCATCGCGGCATTTTTCGCCGGGCTTTGGATTCATTCCATTGCCGCTTGGCTGGGATTTGCAGTTGCTTCAGTCCTCACTTTAGGCATTTTGAGACCCATTGCGCGAAAATATCTTTTTTCAAAGAATTCAGAATCACGGACAGGTATCGATGCACTCATTGGGGCACTAGGAGTATGCATTACTGAAGTGAACACAGAGGATGGGCGCATTCGACTACAAAATGAAACGTGGTCAGCTCGATCCGTTGAGGGGTCGATTGACGCAGGAGTGGCCGTAACGGTGATGGCCATAGATGGTGCCGTAGCTCTTGTTCTTCCCGCTAGTTCAAATGTAGATTCCTAAGGAGAAATACTGTGACTGCATATATCGCATTGGGAGTTTTGCTCCTTATTGCAATTGTGATCGTAATCGGTGCGATAAAAATTATTCCGCAGGCTAGTGCCGGGATTACGGAGAGACTTGGCAAATATCACCGTACGTTGCAACCTGGGTTGAACTTGATCGTTCCAGGAATTGATAGACTTCGTCCACTCGTAGATTTGCGAGAAAAAGTGGTTTCGTTTCCACCTCAGCCAGTAATTACTGAAGACAACTTGGTAGTTAATATTGACACCGTCATTTATTTTCAAGTTACAAACGCGAAATCTGCAACTTACGAAATTGAAAACTACATTCAAGGAATTGAACAGTTAGTAGTAACCACTCTTCGAAACTCGGTTGGTGGTCTCGACCTTGAAAAGGCTCTTACTTCGCGAGATCACATCAATGCGATTCTTCGTGGAGTACTTGATGAAGCAACCAGTAAATGGGGAGTGAGAGTAAACCGCGTGGAAATTAAGGCGATCGAACCGCCACCCAGTGTTCAAGAATCAATGGAAAAGCAGATGCGCGCGGATCGAGATAAGCGCGCTGCAATTCTCACGGCGGAGGGCGAGAAACAGAGTCAGATTTTGAGCGCGGAAGGTGCACGACAAGCCGACATTTTGCGTGCCGAAGGCGAAGCGCAAGCTGCGGTTATCCGCGCCGAAGGTGAAGCGACAGCGATCGCGAAAATCTTCAAAGCAATTCACGACGGTGATGCCGATGAAAAAGTATTGGCTTACAAGTACCTAGAGCAGTTGTCCGTGATTGCAAATGGCACTGCAAGCAAAGTGTGGGTTATTCCCGCTGAACTCACCGGAACTGTGGCCGCACTTTCGAAGGCGTTCAATACCTAATCCTTTGCGTTTTAGCTCGGTGGCACCACGGCGCTTAGCCGAACACTTACCACGGACTTCTTGGCAGAGTCCTTTATCGAGACTTCTCGCATTGCCTTACCGATTGGTAGATCTTGCGCGCAGATGCCGATGAACTTAGCCGTGTCGTGCGGTGCGATCGTGAGATTGAATGACCTTCGGCAGTAATACTGACCAAAATAAGCGGGATAAGCAACAGCCTTAGGGTCGGCCGGTCCGAATAGTTTTCCGTCCGCCATCGTGAAATACGGCACTCCAGTAAGTATTTGCTTTTGATTAGTTTTGTTCTTTACATGAATCACGATGTGGCAAATTCGCAATCTGCAGGTGAAAGGAGTTCTGGGACTATCAACCTCGAGTTGAAAAACTGCGCTGGAACTGTTGTCCTTAGTTGTTTGGAAATATTTATTGAGTTCTTTAGTTCCGCTAATCGTGATGGCCGCGATAAGAGCAAGATACATAAGTTTTTGAAACGGATGTATTTGCCATAAATGGCGAAGACGGGTGGAAAAAGTTTTATCTGGGATTCTGCTTCCCGGCACAATGTCATTTCGAACAATCGAGTCACATTTGCGACAGTAGTAAGAATCTAGCTCGATTTTGTTCTTGCAATTTGCGCAAAGCCAGGATCGTATTTTTTTGCCTTTCAATTATTTGCTTTTTCTTTTGAGTGAAACTGCGCCCATGGCCAACAACGCCAAGAGAAAGAGCGTGATAAGGGAAAAATCTGTGGTGAATCCTTTGCTCCCTGAGAGGACCTTTCTAGTGGCGTCGACGGCGTAGGTTAAGGGAAGGAAATTGGAAATAATTTCGAGGAGGCGAGGCATGCCGGCTCGCGGAGCCAGGAGGCCACTCAACAAAAGTTGTGGCAACAGAATGGCAGGCATGAACTGCACGGCCTGGAACTCCGTTTTTGCGAAAGAGCTCACAAAAAGCCCGAGCGCCATTCCAAGAAGCGCATCCAGAATCGCGACCCAGATAAGCGTCAATTGAGATCCCGCAATCTTCAAACCAAGTGGACCAAGCGCTGCTGAGGTAACCAGTACTGCTTGAATAAACGCGGCAATTCCGAAAGCCATGGCATACCCAAGAATGAATTCAAGTTTTGTGATGGGAAGGATAAGTAAGCGCTCAAGTGTTCCAGAAGTGCGTTCTCGAAGGGTTGCCACGCTAGTTATTAGGAACATAACCAACATGGGAAATACGCCTAGAAGTGAACCTGCGACTCGTTGAAATACTTGAGGTTGATCGTTGTAGACGTACTTGAGAATCGTCATTAGAAAAATCGGAGCGATGACCATCAACGCGATGGTGCGCGGGTCATGGCGCAGTTGGGAGAGTATGCGACGAGCCGTGGCCCAAATGCGGGAAAAGTTCATCGCGCGCTCACCAATGAAATGAAAACCGCTTCCATTTCGTCTTCACCAGTTTGAGCCTTCAGTTCGGACGGACTTCCTTGCGCCAATATTTCACCGTCGCGCAGAAGGATGAGTGAGTCACAGCGATCCGCTTCATCCATCACGTGACTGCTCACTAGCAGTGTTTTTCCTTGAGCAGCAAGAGAATGGAAGAGATTCCACAGTTCAATCCGAAGGACCGGATCCA
>JAPLBP010000074.1 GCA_026392695.1 Actinomycetota bacterium
TGCTAGGTCCGAAGCTGTGGGCCAGCGTTGCATCCATTCGTTCCATTTTGGAAGTACGCGGCTTACTGGTGTTTGTTGCAACATGAATTCGCTGACTAATACACCCCAAGGTGTGGAGTTTCGCCACGGTAGGTCTCGTTTATTTATCTCAAACCAAGAGATAACTTCACCCTGAAGGGTCATTCCCCTGAAATCTTCACTCGGCTTAGCGCTTGGTCAAGGCGAGAAACTTCAACTATCTCCATCCCTGCGATCTTTGTTTCACTGCCTAATGGAACAAGAGCGCGTTTGAAACCAAGTCGAAAAGCTTCTGCGAGTCGGCGATCAACTCCGCTCACTTTGCGAATCTCACCAGCCAGACCCACTTCACCAATTGCAACAAGGTCAGATGGCAACGCCAGCCCCTTAGCGGCAGACGCAACAGCAAGTGCCAACGCCAGGTCTGCTGCAGGCTCCGTCATCTTCATACCACCGACCGTGGCGGCATAAACATCTCTGCCCGCAATACGAACGTTGGCGCGTAGTTCAAGAACTGCAAGTGTCATGGAAGTTCGGGCACTATCCAAACCACTCGTTACACGACGCGCGTTTCCATAATCGTTATCACGTCCTACGCCGACGAGGGCTTGAATCTCGGCGAGAAGTGGTCGTCGACCTTCAAGAGCTACGGTCACGCAAGTTCCAGGTACGGGCTCGGTGTGGCGTGTTGTGAATAGCCCAGTCGGATCGATCACACTTTCTATTCCGCCGTCGTTGAGATCAAAGCAACCGACTTCGTCGCTTGCACCGAATCTATTCTTTGTCGCGCGGATAAGGCGAAGCCGAGAATGGCGCTCTCCCTCAAATTGCAACACAACATCGACGATATGTTCGAGAAGTCGTGGTCCCGCGATAGAACCGTCTTTAGTTACATGTCCAACGAGTAAAAGAGTGATGTCTCGTTCTTTACAAATTCTTATTAGCGCGGCTGCTACTTCTCGAACTTGCGTGACTCCGCCTGAAGCACCATCTGCGGCACTGCTACTCATTGTTTGAATGCTGTCGATAATAACTAGATTGGGTTTCACCGTATCGATGTGGGAGATGACTGCACCCAAATCATTTTCTGACGCTAGAAAGAGATTCGGATCCAGTGATCCAATTCGTTCGGCTCGCAATCGAACTTGCGAAGCGGATTCTTCTCCACTTATATAAAGGCCCCTGATTCCACGAGAAGCACTCTTCGCCGCCACACTCAACAAGAGAGTGGATTTTCCTACCCCTGGCTCACCCGCCAAAAGAATTGCTGCTCCCGGGACCAGCCCGCCTCCTAGAACTCGGTCGAGTTCGGAGACACCCGTTGTGCGAGCCGATGCGCTGGAAAGATCTATTTCACCGATCGGTGAAGCGGCGCGAGTAACAGCGCCAGGGACGAGCGATAATCGTTTTGGTGCCGCGATTTCTTCAACGCTTCCCCAAACCTGACATTCGCCACATCGGCCGACCCATTTAGTCGTTGTCCATCCACATTCGGAACAACGGAACGGATCCTTTTCAGGTTTAGCCATGTCGGTAGCCTAGAGCGCCGCACCCAAAGTTGCAGGGTGAGTAATGACAAATAAGGGCAAAGAACGTCGGGTTAACTCACGTACGGCTGCCATTCGGGCATCACAATGGTCGGCCAATACGCGGTAGTTGGCTTCACCCATGAGTGCAATGAGCTCAGTCTTGTTGGAAATATAAACTGGTTCGGTTCCGACGTGTGCTTCCGTGTTGCTCGTGCAGTACCAATCAAAATCATCACCCCCGTCGCCCCAAGCCAATCGTTCGTACTCGCCAATGACAGTTATGGAGTACTCGCGCTCTCCAACTTGACGAGTTTCAAAGCTACGTCGGAGGGGGAGTTGCCAACATACATCTGGTTTTGTTTCTACGAAATGAAGACCTTCTTTTTGAGCTAAGTGGTGCAATACACATCCAAATGAACCAGAGAATCCGGGAGCCTCATATCCCTTTCGGTTGAGGAAAATACAAGAACCCTCAACGGTTTTTGTTTTCCTGTCACCATCTTCATCAATATCGCTAACGAGTAAATCCTGTCCAAGTGACGCGGGTTGCGCAGCTCCATGGAACTGCCACATATCTGGTGAAAGCTTTCGAGAAATTTCCAAAACTCGCTTTTCGTCGTCTTCGTCGGAGTACATGGCACCTTCTGTGCAGCATCCGTCATTGGGGCGATCAGCGAACACGCCTTTGCAGCCATCGCCATAAATGCAACTCCAAAAAGAAGTGAGCCAGGTGAGATCGCATTTAAAGATTTCTGCCTCGTCTGTTGGATCAGTGAATTCAATCCAATCGCGCGCGAATCCTGGCTTAATCTCAGACATAGTGGCAGAGCCTACGGGCTATTGGCCGACCACGCACATCGCGAGCAGGTAACCTTTGGACATGAGCGAGACGTTTCCAAAGGCCATTGCCGTAATAGGTGCCGGCATTATGGGAGAGGCATTGATCAGCGCCCTCATTGCATCAGGCATTAGTCCAAGCTCCATAACAATTTCAGAGAAACGTGAAGAAAGAGGACTACAACTTAATCAGCAATATGGTGTCAGTGTTGCGGACTTAGAGTTTAATGTTCGAAGCAGCGATGCGATTTTGCTCGTCGTGAAACCACAGGATATGTCTTCGATGCTTAGTGAAATAAGACCCTTTCTTTCTCATGATACTTTGCTGATCTCTTTTGCTGCTGGCAAGAAGATTCAATTTGTGCTCGAACATGTAGGTGAATCGTTTCCAGTAATTCGCGTCATGCCCAATACTCCCGCCTTGGTAGGCGAGGGCATGGCCGCAATGTCTATTGGCTCTTACGTTTCCAATGAACAGAGAGATTTTGTCCGCGGTTTCCTTCAGGCCACGGGACGAGTCGTTGAAGTTGAGGAGGGATTGCAGGATGCCGTTACGGCTGTGAGTGGTTCAGGGCCGGCATATTTCTTTGCTTTCGTTGAAGCCATGGTTGCCTCGGGCGAAGAACTTGGTCTTTCTCAGGACGTGGCTACGGAACTCACTATTCAGACAATCGTCGGAGCAGCGAAATTGCTGGCAGTTTCCAATAAAAGTGCCACGGTATTGAGAGAAAATGTAACGAGTCCGAACGGCACAACTGCCGCAGCCCTGCATTCTTTGAAGGAATCTGGACTTGATGAAATAGTAAAGAAAGCAATGACTGCCGCACGTGATCGTTCTCAAGAATTGGCTTAAGTGATTTGAAGTGAAGGCACTTAGATCCTTACTGGTGATTGTTCTGATTTCACTGACTATTTCCCCTGCACTGGCAGCTAGTAAGTTGGTTACTCCAGCGCCCATGACTTTGATCGCAAACATTCTTTCCGAAAAGCAGGTAACCGGCGCGTTAATCAAAGCAAAAACTATTTTTCTTTTCGGTAATACTCAGACTGATCCAGTAAATACGAACCCGCATGGATTTATTGAAGCGATAGGCGATACTGGCGCTACGTTGTGGTCTCTTCCACTCCAATCGGGTACAAATGACGTGATTACCTGCGCAACATTTGATGCCAAGGGCCATATATGGGTTGTCGGGACCTCTGGGCCCTTGACTGACACCGCTGCGACCACCGCGTCTCAATCACCAACGGTTCTCAATCCAGATTCTGTTGTTCCGAGCCCTGTTTCGCCTTTGCGAAGCGATCTCACAACACTCGTATTGTGGGAAGTTGATCAAAGTGGAAATGTCATTTCTACATTTAGGTCTGACTTATCTCGTTCAGCCATTGCACGAGGAATTGTCTCTTCGCCCGCTGGTCTTGCGATTACTGGCGTAGTTGCTACGGTCTCAGGAACAGCGGGATTCTTTCTGCAAACGGATCATTTGGGCACATTTGGAAAGATTCAAATCATAGGATCGACAGATACTGAGATTTCTTCGATCGTCGCGACTTCCACAGGATTTCTACTCAGCGGAAGTAGCGTTGAGAAGTTGGCAGGAAAGCCCTTGCTAGGCACTCGTGATGCCATTGCAGTTTCTCTGGCAGTTGACGGAGGGAAAATTTCCTCCGTTATTCGAAGTACAAATACATCAACGATCAGAACCTGGAGGGTCGCAACGCCCTCACTGTTTCTAGGCGGAGACGCCGTGATCTCAGGGAAGATTTCGGCGGTGGTGACGAAATTCTCTTCAAAGATGGTTCCAACGTGGACCACTCGTTTTCCCGCTACGGGACCTGCGCATGTTGTAGATGCCTCACCCAATCGCCTCATGGTCTTTGCCTCTGACTCGCCCTTGATTGGTATCGGTGGATGGAAGCCGACGAAGCCGTCACTTATTGCCATCGGATTTGACGCAAAAGGGCTGATAAAGAGTGCGTTTTCGGCAAAGTCCGTCTCTCAACCGATTGCTATTGGATATAGCACCGCTCTTGGTCTCGTGGTAGTTGGCCGATCGGGCGAAAAAGGCGTTTCGATTTTTCATGCCCTAACACGCTAACCTAACTCCCTTAGGGTCATATGCCCTAACCAGTAAGTGAGTAAATAAGATCAGGCATAAGGAGATCGTGGCGTATGGGTTCAGTAATCAAGAAGCGACGCAAGCGGATGGCTAAGAAGAAGCATAAGAAGCTTCTAAAAAAGACCCGAATCCAGCGTCGTAACGCCAAGTAATTAATCGGGTAATCAAACCGGTATTTCCTAAGGCTTTACCAGACTCAACTTTCCGTTCATGGACGTTACAAGGTAGCGAACCTTGTTAAGCATTATCCATTCACTATCGTTACGTTCTGCTTGGCGCACATTCGTCACCAATGTCAATGTTGGTTTATTCGACGTTGATAGCAACGAAGTTGTGCATAGTCGAGTCTGACAACCAAAGGCCAGGCTGTTGTTATTGACTGTAAGTGGCAAACTGGGCGCACCAAAACCCTCCGTTGAGATTGAGGCAACGCTTGAACCTTGATCAAGGTTTGTCCATCTGATCTGTGTGGGACTTGATAAGGAAACTCCACTCGATGTGAGCCACATTGCGATAACGCCACTAACGGTCTTGCTAAGAGAAACTCCGTATCCTGCGACCGCGATCGCACCACTTGGTCCATCTAGTGTTGTATAGCTCCATGGAGTCGACGCACCAGTTCGAACTGCCAAACGAACTTCGCCCGAAGTACTTGCGTGTTGTTGATTGATAGCCAAAACCGAGTCATAAATAACGGAAACCTTTGAGCCAACAGTGACAGCTCGGAGAGCTGTGGCGACATCGCCAGTAGTTCTGTTGTTCTCCTTTGTATCACCGTCAACAATTTCATATCTCCATTTGTTGTTGGAACCCTTAAAGGCACCCAACAGAATTCCCTGACTTTCATCGCGATAAAAGACCTGTAGCCCTTCAGCGGTAACTGCGCAGGCGTTGCTAACGCTGACGTCACCCGCAGTGCGAACTCGATCTGCTACGTCATAGGACAGGACAGTCGGTCCGTTGCCGTCAACAATCTCGTAGCTAAATTTCACCGCGTTATATGACGCGTGTCGCAAATCCTTATCGACAGTATCAGTGTAAAAAATCTGAAGAACTTCTTTAGTTCCAGATCCACTTACGCAGACAGATATGGCTCCAGCAACGTTATGCGAAGTGCGACCTTCCGTCCCACCTCTCCCATCCACGATGAGTTTGCTCCAAGTTTTTCCATTCCAAAGCGCGACCCTTAGATCACCCCGTTTTTTATCCGTGTAAACGATCGCGGGCTGACCTCTAAATTGAGTCGTTGCCAAGTGCAATCCATCTGAAGTGGCATCCAGCGGGCTTACTTTCCACGACGGTTGAGGGATTATTGTGTTTGTTAAAACAGAATTTGATGCACCTAACATATTTAGTGCAGTGATTCCGAAGGAGTATGAAACACCGTTTTTCAATCCGGTGATTGCAACTGGACTGGATGTAGCAGAGATTGATTCGCCCGTTGTTGTATTGGTGATTGAATAAGAGGTAATTTGAGCTGTTCGTGCGTTTGCAGGCAAGTCGAAGGTAACGAGCGCCGACCTATCTCCAACAAGTGCGCTCGCATTTCGAGGAGCTTGCGGGATCGTGCTCGACAACCCAATCGGAGGCTTAGTACGCAGATCTGCCAACATTGCAACGGCCAGCGGTCCTGGTCCTTGAAAGACTTCACCAGCGTCCAAATTAGGTGTCATTACTGCATCTAATCCACTTGATGAAAAAGTGGATTCGTCCAAGTGGCTTACAGAAGAACCAGCTTCGTATCGACTGGGAGTAAACAACTTCGGCTTAACTCCACCATTGGCGGCAACCCCAAGTGGACCAGTCCAAACTAAATTGTTTGTGAGTGCTACTCCGAGATCAATGGATGGAGATGGAAGGTCTGAAAGTCGACGACCGTCGGGTGTCTGAGTAAAAGCATCGAAGGGTGTTGGTTGTTCGAGAATTCCATATTTATAAAAATTGTCATAGCTATCAGTTGAAAGAAATCCTAAGCCGTGCCCGAGTTCATGAATGAAAACTGATGTTAAATCGTATTCGCTTGTGGTCGGCAAATGATCGTTTCGCTGATCCCAGTTCGCGGCTGAGTTCGCTTGAATAATTATTTCGGGATTTCGCTTATCTAGGTCAGTGCCCGAGATCGCATTTGCCAAAGCGGATGGGTACCAAAGAACTGGATCGGGGGTATTTACAAAATTAGAAAAATAATTACCGGGTCGTGCACTGCCTAGAACTCCCGGTGAGGATGATCGTGCCCATGTAGCGTCGACTGTAATTGGAACCGTTGATGCGAAATTGGCAGACCAGATATCAATTGCTGCCTGTACATCTGCTTTGGCCCAGTCCGGAAAGTTTGTGTAAGTTACGACGAAGTTGCTCTGCTTCTCCAGATGCGCGGCGGTTGATGTGGTTGAAACCACGTTTTTTGTCGCAGGTCCGGCAAAGGTGTATCCCCATGTAGTCGAGGGGCGTTCAAGTGTGAGTGAAAGCGCGTTGGCATGGGGTGTCGAGAGAAGACCCGCGACGAGTCCAACTAGAGCAAGGCCACGGAGGAGACGAGGAAATCTGGGGGACGCGTACATATTGGGAAACCGTATCAGGGTGAGATGATGCTCCAATGCGTCCCGTAGTCACAGTTTTCGGTCGAAATGGATGTCATCTCTGTGAAGTTGCGGAGGAAACACTTAAAGGGCTTCAAGACGAATTGGATTTTGATATAGAAAAACGCTCTATTGAAGGCGATGCTGCCCTAGAAGCGAAATATGGAGAGCAAATACCAGTTATTTTGATAGATGGAGAGCATCACGATTTTTGGCGGGTAAACCCAGATCGCTTCAGAGCTTCCCTTGCGAAACATCGTCAGCGTCAATAATTCGGTACGAATAACCCTGCTCGGCAAGGAAACGTTGGCGATTTTGGGCAAAATCCTGATCGATGGTGTCGCGGGATACAACTGAGTAAAAACGTGCGGTACGGCCATCTGATTTAGGTCGAAGAATACGACCGAGTCGTTGAGCTTCTTCCTGGCGTGATCCAAATGCTCCCGAAACTTGAATTGCAATCGTCGCTTCGGGGAGATCGATTGAAAAGTTTGCAACTTTGGAAACCACTAGACATTTCACTTCTCCGCTGCGAAAAAGCTTGAAGAGTCGTTCGCGCTCTTTTATTGGGGTGTCGCCCTTGATTAACGGAACTCCTAAAACTTCGGCGAGTTCATCGAGTTGATCTATGTATTGCCCGATTACTAAAACTTGATCTTGAGAGTGAATCTTTGTAAGAGTTTCAACCACTTTTCTTTTTGTTGCTGTGGTTGCACAGAGGCGATATCTATTTTCAGGTTCAGCCGTGGCATATGTCATGCGCTCTGCCTCGGTAAGAGTGACACGCACTTCGATGCATTCGGCAGGAGCGATATAACCCTGCGCTTCTATCTCTTTCCAAGGAACGTCATAACGCTTGGGCCCTATCAAAGAAAAAACTTCACCCTCTAGCCCATCTTCGCGCACAAGCGTGGCCGTTAATCCAAGACGTCGACGCGATTGAATATCTGCGGTGAAGCGAAAAATAGGGGCTGGAAGAAGATGAACTTCGTCGTAAATGATCAAGCCCCAGTCGTGAGTGTCAAAGAGATCCAAATGTGAGTACACGCCATTCTTCTTCTTCGTCATGACCTGATAGGTCGCAATTGTTACTGCGCGAATCTCTTTCTTGGAACCAGAGTATTCGCCAATTTCATCTTCATGAAGAGTTGTGCGAAGAAGTAGTTCCTCTCGCCATTGTCGTGCGGCAATGGTGTTAGTAACAAGAATCAATGTCGTCGCCTTAGCGTGAGCCATGGCTGCTGCACCGACAATCGTTTTACCAGCTCCACATGGCAGTACTACAACCCCAGAACCTCCGTGCCAAAAACCTTCTGCGGCCAACGTTTGATATGGGCGAATGTTCCATCCATTTTGAACGAGTTCGATCTCATGATGTTGTCCGTCTACATATCCAGCAAAATCCTCGGCTGGCCACCCCAATCTAAGTAACGCTTGCTTGATCGCACCCCGTTGGCTGGGATGAACGACGATAGTTTCGGCGTCAAGGCGTAAGCCCAAAAGTGGGGCAATTTTCTTAGCCCGGATGACTTCTTCGAGGACAGCAGTGTCGGTGGTGATAAGTATCAAGCCGTGAACTGGGTCTGCTTCCAACCGAAGGCGCCCGTATCGAGACATAGTTTCTGCGATGTCAACCAAAATCGAATGTGGGACTGCGTATCTCGAATACTTTAATAGCGTATCGATAACTTGTTCCGCGTCATGTCCTGCGGCACGCGCGTTCCAGAGCCCGAGGGAGGTGAGGCGATAAGTGTGGATGTGCTCAGGAGAGCGTTCAAGCTCGGCAAATGGAGCGATCGCGCGTCGACACTCGGTGCTAAGAGGATGGTCTATGTCTAGCAAAAGAGTTTTATCACTCTGAACGATCAGTGGACCGTCAGTCATTAAGAATCTCTTGCACGAATCTTCTTAAGAAGGCACTTCTCTCATCGAGTGCCTTCACGCTGGCCCACTCATTCTGGGCGTGTGCGCCTGCGCCGATTGCGCCCATCCCGTCCAAAACGCGAGCCCCGGTTGCCGCAGCAAAGTTTCCGTCGCTTGCTCCACCAACTGCGACGCCTTCGATAGTGAAACTCATTTCGTTAGCGACTCTCTGAGCGATTTCAAATAGTTCTTTAGTGGAACTTGGCTCAAGTGGCGGTCTATTCAAACCACCGCGAATTTCAAAGCGAGCATCTGGATGTTCAGTCGCTAAGGATCTAATTGCTGCGTCGACGCGAATTAGATCGGCTTGCGAATATGAACGGGCATCTATATCTAACACCGCCAGATCAGGCACGGTGTTCGTTGTGTTTCCCGATCGAATCATTGTTGGAACAACTGTTGTTCCGTGCTCTGAATTTTCGAGTGCTTCAAGTTTTAATATGAGATGGGCGATTTCGACACTTGAATTAATGCCTTTCTCGGGTTCAAGCCCCGCATGCGCCGCCCGCCCGTGGGCGCTGATTTGGTACATGGCGGTTCCTTTGCGACCGATCTTGACTTTGCCATCAAGAGAGGCTTCCAGTACTAGAACTGCGCTGGAGTTTCGAGAAAGTTCTTCTATGAGCTCACGCGAAGTGGCACTGCCAGTTTCTTCATCGGTTGTCGCGACGAGGGCAACAGAACCGGAGATTCCTTTTAGCGAATAGAGTGCTTGGATAAAACCGGCTTTCATATCAAAAACACCGGGCCCGCGAATCACATCGCCCTCAACGCTCCACACTGGCTCGAAGGAGCCTTTTGGCCAAACCGTATCCAGGTGGCCGAGCAGAACGACTGCAGGATTCTGTGCGCCCCACCAGAAAACGGGCCGACCATTAATTTGCAGAATTCTCGCGGGAACGCCCAGCACTTCTTCAGCTAGCGTGGCGGCGAGTGAAACGACCTCGTTACACGCTTCAAGATCTTCCGTGGGCGACTCACAGCGGACGAGTCTTTCCAAGGCGCTAAGTGGTGAAAGCATGGCGTCTATTCTGCCTTCTTTTTCACTTGAGTGCTTCGCATTAGAGGTGCTCATAGCGGAGCCACGCCGGTAATGCGAGGAATCCTAAAAGATTGAACTTCGCCAGTTGCGTGATCTCGAGCGATAAGGGATCCAGCGCTGATGCTCAGTGGATCCACGATTCGATGAGTCGCCGAGCCATTGTTATCGGCATAGCCGATTGAGAGAGTACAAGCTTGGGCAATAAATTTGTTAAGAAGATCCAATGTTTCATTCGCGGTCGTTCGGGGCAAAGCGCCTAGCGCGTTTGCAGCGATTTCGCGTAAGGCGTTTTGTTTGTTGCTCGATTTTTCCCCTACGCGAATCGCTCGAAGTGCAGCCGCAAGGGTTTCTTCAGAAGGCGTTTCCAACTCTCCAATAATTCTTGGGGGACGTGGTTTCGATTTCGCTCGGTTGAGTCGGGGACCAAGCAGAAGCACACCGGAGTTCGACTCCGCGGCCGGAAGATATCCAGCAGTTCGCAACGTGACGATAATTTCCTTGGCATCCATGTCGCACACCAAAACCTCAGGTGCGATGCGACGCATTGGAAGTATTTCCATTCGCTTATCGCTGAGTATTTGCGAAATGAGAGTCGGGTCTTCACACCTAATGTAGGCGCTTGTATTGCCGACCCTTAGACGCCCGTGTCGTTTAGAGACATCGCTGATTAAATAGTCAAGAGGTTGTGGAATGGGAGTCTTGGAAGTCTTACGCAGAAACTCTCGGATTTCCTCGCCTGTTTTTCCATGATCGAGTCCACGACGAAGTGAAGTCTCGCTGAAACGATAAACAGTGGCGCCTCCACGGCTCTCAATATCCGCAATCGAGTCCAGCGTTCGGGCAATGTCTATCTCTAATCTTCCCGGAGCAATCGCTGTGTTATCGCTTTGAATCAAAATATGATTTACCGGTTTTGGTAAGTCAATGTTGATTCCTATTTCTTCTTCTCCCTGGATGAAAGCAGCACCATATTTCGAGATGGCACCCTGTCCAGTAATTCCTATCCATTCCGCCTCTCGTAGCGTCCACTTAACCAAGTCGGGCTGGAGACCAGGACTCCGACGAGAAGGCGCTCTCCATTTTGTAAGGGCGAGGAATGAATTGATCTCGGGGCACAGCTCTTGAGAATTTAGAAGCAGATCTAAAGTCAATTTTCGCGTGCTTGCGGCGTTTACTCGATCAAGTTCGGGACCAAGAGCAGAAATGTGTTTTGATTCCGCTCGTCCAACAAGTCCACTGACTCTGGAAGTCATTAGCCAGAGGGAAGACAATCCTCGCCAACGTTCTTCTGCTCGTTGCGTTAGCCAAAGATCAAATGCGTGGGTGGGCAAAACGCGATCATCTGCGTCAATAACAACGAGACCGCTTAGATAAACAAGTTCCGAGACAAATGCCGCGCAGTTTTCATCGACCCCTAAGTGCTCTGCGGCAGATTTAAGATCTCGTACGCCGAGGCCACCAGCACGCAAGGCACTTGGCGGTTCTTCTGACCAAAAATTCAAAATTTCTTCACACCAGCGAAGGATGGTTGCGATATTTGCTATTGCGGCGCGGTCGATAACGCTTTGTTTAACGCTCTTACCCTCGATAACAGGAGGGTTAGGCTGCGGATTTCTATGAACTTTCCCACCACGCAAGTGAATTGCGACGTTGCGCGGCAATACGACAGTTCGTTGATCAAGGGGCACAAGAAAATTTTCTTTCAATAACCATGCGATTCCAGGACCTGGATTTCGAATGTCGCCCACGCTTCCGCGAGGTGGGCCCCACGTAAGTTGTTCCAAAATCTTCTTAGATCCAGCGGGAGCCTCTTCAAGTTTCTTCATGGAAAGCTTGGCCATAGAGGCCGGACCAAGTCCTGCAGGTTCATTCCCCAAGACATCGCGTAGCGTGTGGGGAATTCGTATTCCATCACGCGACGTGTATAGGAGTGCAAGGCTGATGAGGTGGGGAATTACGAATTTCGCCGAGGGGTCAGTGACCGAAATGATTTCCTTTTCTGTCATCGGCTCATTTATCGCTACGCACGCTTCTAAAACTTGGAATTGCCACTCATTGAGTCCATCAACCGCACGCGCCAAACTTGGAGCGGAATTTGCTCGGACGGATAGAGATGAAAGGTCAGATGGGACGGGGGAAATCAAATCTGGACGGTTCGCAAAGAGCGCGGCGAGGGATTCGTCGCTTAGCCCGCGCATGTAGTCAGCAAAAGATCTAGTTTCCATAACCTTCCTACATTACTGCCTTATCTAGACATCTCAGACCGCCAGAGTTCCTAGGCGCTTGGCGGACCACTTCTTTTTCGTCGAGACGGCGTAATGAGAGTGATAAGTGAACCTAAGCGACTGATGACTGGCCCAAGAATACGGTTGAGAATTCGCGCCCTTCGAAAATCATGAATCGGCCATGATTCGCGTAGTGCTCGAAGTCTCAAGATCGCGTCAGGATTGATCGCGCTTGGGTGACCTACACCGAGGAGAAGTGGGAGATCATTGTGACTATCGGAGTATGCGTAACAATCCTTTAGATCAAAACCATGTGAAGCGGCCAGTTCTTTTATGGCGACTACTTTCTCTTTGCCGTGCAATAGGTTGCCACACATGCGACCCGTGTAGCAGCCATCGGCGGTCTCGACTTTTGTGCCAATCGCCCCAGTAAATCCAAGCTTTCGGGCTATGAGGGCGGCCATATCTTCCGGAGCCGCTGTCACTAGCCAAACCTCTTCATCATTACTGAGATGGGTCTGAGCAATATCGATTGTTCCTTGCCAAAGCGAAGGCGATACATATTGGTCGTAGACATCTTGAGCCATGAGTTCAATGTCATCGACTTTGTGGCCTGCGATGAAGTCTGTAGCAGCGCCTTGCCAGCGTTTCATCTCCTCTGGCTTCTCTTTGCCCGTTAATTTAAAGCGAAGATTTGCCAGAACAAATCGAGAGATATCTTTTTTGGAAAAGAATCCGCGCTGATACATGCCGCGCCCTAAGAAGTAGAGAGTGGATCCTCGGGTAAGCGTGTTGTCGACATCGAAAAAAGCCGCTCGCTTAGGGGTGGGAGCCATTGTCTCAGTCTATCTCCTCGGTAGGAGGTCTTTTCTGAGTAGGGAATGAGTACCTCTCCTGCCGCTTTATGCTTTCTTTATGACATCTGTACACGTAATTCGTCACGGGGAAGTAGAAAACCCTAAGAAGATTCTTTATGGGCGTCAGCCAGGTTGGCGGTTATCGCAAAGAGGGTTTCGCCCTTGCAAAGAGCACAAGAAACCAGCGCGCCGATCGCGAAAGCACACAATATTGAAATCACGACAGATGAGCGGCTCATTGAAGCCTCAAATATTTTTGAGGGCGAGCCATTTGGTGTTGGCGATGGCGCGCTCTTACGCCCAAGAGCATGGCGTCATCTCTGGAACCCATGGAGACCTTCATGGGGCGAGCCATATGTTGAGCAAGTAGATCGCATGCTTGCTGCTGTTTTTACTGCGCATGCGGCTGCAAACGGGAAAGACGCAATTTGCGTATCGCATCAACTCCCGATTTGGATTTTGCGAAGCGCAATAGAACAACGGCGAATGTTGCACGACCCGCGTAAACGAGAGTGCAGTCTGGCTTCAGTCACATCGATACATTTTGACGACAACGACATGATCTCCGGATTGACATATTCAGAACCGGCTCGACATTTGTTGCCTGCGAAAAAGTAATGAAGTCACGTTCGCGATTAATTTTTGTTGGGTTTCTGGCCTCATTTCTATTGTCTTCTTGTGGAGGCGGAAGCTCGTCAAATGGATCACAGAGTTTTGTCGCGGGCAACGGAACTGTTACTTTCAAAAGTGTTGACGCGAGAAAAGCAGCTCCTTCACTGTCGGGTAGAACTCTTGACGGTGGCAGTTATTCAACTACGGCGGGACGAATAACCGTAGTAAACGTTTGGGCATCATGGTGTGCTCCATGCCGAGCAGAGGCACCTGCGCTCGCTTCCTTGTCCCAGAGCTATCCGAAAGTGTCGTTTGTAGGAATACTTACTCGAGACAACGAATCGACGGCAAGAGCTTTTGTGAAAAGATTTTCATTGCCGTATCCGACACTGGTGGACGATTCGGTTCTTCTTGGGTTTCAAGGTTCCCTCTCTGCCAATGCAATTCCCACAACTGTGATCATTGACAAGAATGGGCGATTGGCAGCAAGAATTTCCGGCGAAATTACCGTTGCCTCATTGAGGGACTTGATAGATCGCGTGAGCTCTGAATGAAAGACTTCTTCGTAAATCAGATTATGGACGCCACTATGGTGACGGCCTTTCCTATTGCGATCATTACTGGACTTATTTCATTTCTTTCCCCGTGCGTACTTCCACTTGTTCCCGGATATATTTCCTATGCAGCAGGAATGTCGAAGAGTCGGAGTAAAGTTTTGCTTGGATCCATTCTCTTTATTTCTGGTTTTAGTTTCCTCTTTGTTTCATACGGCGTTCTTTTTGGTGGCATTGGTTCGAAGATCTTGGGCCACGAAAAAATCATCACCCAAGTTTTGGGAATCTTTACAATCGGACTTGGGTTAGTTTTCATGGGTCGCTTCCCCCTGATGAGGAGCTTTAAGCCTTCAATATCAACCACGGGTGGACTTCTCGGTGCTCCTTTACTGGGATTTTTATTTGGTATTGGTTGGACCCCGTGCATCGGTCCAGCACTTGCCGCTGTGGAGACTTTGGCATTCGAGCAAGCTAGCGCCGCCAGAGGCGCAGTTCTTTCCTTTGGTTATTGCATAGGTTTGGGAATTCCATTCATTCTCTCTGGTCTTTTTCTGGATCGATCAATGAGGTTGCGAGCGTTTATTTCTCGACGCGGCAACTTAATTTCGCAAATCGGTGGATGGATGCTTATCGCAATTGGCGTATTACAGGTCTTGGGAATCTGGAATGACGTCATGAATTCCCTTCGTTCAACTATTTCCGGTTTTATTCCGGTGGTTTAAATGAGCGAAGTAACGAACGTTCCCGAGGTTGGGCTTAAAGGCCTGCTTCGATTTGTCTGGCGTCAACTGACAAGTATGCGAACCGCGCTAATACTTCTTCTCCTGCTGGGCGTGGCTTCTATTCCCGGATCACTTATTCCGCAGAGAGCACAAAACCCGATGAAAGTGCGAGAGTATTTTGCGAGCGACCCAACGATCGCTTCGTGGATGGATCGGTTATCGCTTTTCGATGTCTACGGTTCAAGTTGGTTCAGCGCAATCTATATTTTGCTTTTCATATCCTTGATTGGATGTGTCCTGCCGCGTTCGCTTGAACATCTAAGGGCGGCCCGGGCACTTCCTCCTCTCACGCCCCGCAACCTCCATAGAATGGATTTTCATCAGATGTGGATTGGATCTGGCGAGGAACTTTCCGTTGCCAAGTCGTGGTTCGGGAAAAAGAGATTTCGAATCCGAGACTTTGAAGGTGCCATGTCTGCGGAGAAGGGTTACTTGCGAGAAAGCGGCAACCTACTTTTTCATCTCGCGCTCATTTTAATACTCATCGGTGTAAGTCTTGGCGCCCTTTTCAGTATGAATGGCGAGGCCATAGTAAATGTTGGGGAACGTTTCATAAACACACCAACGACCTATGACGACTTGAGCTACGGCAGACTTTTCCGAGATAGTTCATTGCCACCTTTCTCCCTTACTGTTGATGATTTCAAGGCAACGTATAACCCAGCCACGAGCGCTCCCGAGGATTACACCTTGAAAGTCAGTGTCATTGAAAAACCCGGAGCAAAGCCAGTATCCCGAATAATAAAAGTGAACAGTCCGCTTGGATTCGGAAGTACAAATGTATATTTACAAGCCAACGGTTACTCTCCAGTTGTAACTGTGAAGAACAAAGAAGGCGAGATTGTTCTGCAAGGGCCTATTCCATTTTTGCCTCAAGACTCCAACATGACTTCTATTGGGGCAATAAAAGTTCCAGATACTTCTCCTCAACTTGGATTTGTAGCCTCGTTCCTCCCGACAGCAGCACGTGACAAGGTTCGCGGTGGTATTTCTTCATATCCAGCAGCGTTAGATCCGCGACTTCTACTTTCCGTCTGGAAAGGCGATCTGGGACTAGATCGAGGAATTCCACAGTC
The DNA here is from genome assembly GCA_026392695.1 of Actinomycetota bacterium. Classification (GTDB taxonomy): domain Bacteria; phylum Actinomycetota; class Actinomycetes; order Nanopelagicales; family Nanopelagicaceae; genus QYPT01. The sequence goes on from JAPLBP010000074.1 coordinate 16,155, forward strand.
TGTCTATCGAATTGACACTTCAAAGATGCAAAAAATTGGACTCAAAGCTTTGAAAGTGGGAGATACCTTCACATATGCTGATGGAAGTATTCGCTTTGACGGCGTAGAGCAGTGGGTGAATCTGCAGGTCGTAAAAGACCCGGGCAAGGGGTATGCCCTTTTTGGGGGTATCCTCGCCATTCTTGGTTTGCTTGCTTCACTATTTACTCGACGTCGTCGAATCTGGGTTCGAGTGAATTCAGAGGGAACGGTAGAGGTAGCGGGTCTAGCGAAGAGCGGGGCCCCAGGCCTTGCTGAGGAAATCGATCAGCTGATCACGGACTTGAGGAGAGCCAATCCATGACACATACATCGTTAGCTTATTTATCCAATAACTTCATTTATTCGGCGATGGCCGTTTACACCTTAGCTTTCTTTGCTCACGCATACGAGACGGCATTCGCTGTCCGCGCTCCGCAGAGCGACGTGGTCGATCCGGCCCACGGCAACCTTCTTGTTAAGACTTTTGATTTTAAACGGACTGAAAGAGCAGCCCGAATCGCAACCGCTTTTATGATTTTAGGTTTTCTTTTGCTCTTTGCTGGGGCGGTCGCACGAGGACTCTCTGCTGGGCGCGTGCCTTGGGGAAACATGTACGAGTTTTCGATTACTGGCGCTCTCGCGTTTAGCGGGGCTTATCTATTTGCCCTTCGGAAGTACGATCTGCGCTGGTTAGGTCTCCTGGTTTCCATTTCGGTTCTGCTTACTCTTGGCACGGCCGTTGCCGTTCTCTATCGGCCAAGCGCACCCCTTGTTCCGGCGCTTAAGTCGACGTGGCTGGTAATTCACGTTTCGGCTGCAATTATTTCAGGCGGTGTTTTTTTACTCTCCAATGTTATTGCGGCCGCTTATCTCTACTTGGATTCAATGGAGCAGAAAGGAGCGCGTAATCGTTGGGCACAACGTTTACCTTCCTTAGAAGTATTGGATCAACTCTCTTATCGCTTAGTCGCGTTCGTGTTTCCATTGTGGACATTTTCAGTTATTGCTGGAGCAATTTGGGCAGAACATGCATGGGGAAAGTATTGGGGATGGGATCCAAAAGAAACGTGGGCGTTTATTACATGGGTTGCTTACGCCGCTTATCTTCACGCCAGAGTGACAGTTGGTTGGCGCGGTCGCAAAGCAGCGTGGCTTTGCCTATTAGCTGGATCTACTTTTCTATTTAATTACGTATACATAAATATTTGGGGAACAGGCAAGCACACCTATTCAGGCTTATAGGGCGACTCTTCTTGAAAAATTGAACGATTGTGTACATAAAAAAGGACTTGATTTTCGGCGCAACGGCGAGGAGACAGATCATGGATCTGGAGATCTTCGACGGACTCCCACTAGATATTTCAAGGTTGGACGGACTTCGTTTTGCCGCAGAGGAAGAAGGAATCGAAAATGTATCGAGATTAATTCAAGATTGGATTCTAGGACAAACACTTTTTGATGGCACGGGTGAGTGTTTATGCTTAGCCGAAGTAGGTGGGTTAATAATCGGTGTCGGAGGCCTTCTTAACTGCAAAGTAGTGCCCGATGCTTTGCGAGTAAGTCGTTTTTACGTTCATCCCGATTGGAGAAGGAAGGGCATTGCGCGAGAGATCGCAGATGAAGCGCTTTCTCATGTGTGGAATTTTGCGAAAGTGGTGACTTGTAATGCTCAGGCTTCTTCGATTGCGTCACTATTTTGGGAATCACTTGGATTTAGAGAAGTAAACATGCCTGGAATCACTCATATGTTGGACGTAAGCAAGATCTCATGAGTCCCACATCAGACGAGTTTGTTGAGACTCTTCACCAGTAATGGGACATCGACGGTCGCCGAAATCCACAATTGAGATTTCTTCACGCGTTGATAATTATGTGCCAGGAGAACCCTTAGTCCGATTAGGCCGGACCAATCGACACCTGATATTTCATTTTGTGTCTCGATTGAAATAGAAGAGCCCGCCTCACCTATTAATTCGATAACTCGTTCAATCGCTCGAACTTGAGACAAGTGAGAATTGAAATGATCTTGACCTTGGCTGACATATTCCGCTAGCTCGGCCGCCAGTTCAGTGATGTCTTGAATGCGGCGCCGATCATTTTGATTCACAGTGCAAGTGATTCTGCTTGAATATGGGCGTCACGAGGATACAAACCACCACGATCTACAAGATCAACTTCCGCGCTAAGGAAAGTTGCAAGTTCTTGCCGCATGTGAACGAGATCGAAAAGCGAAGCAGATGGGTCGCAATCAACCAGAAAGTCGATATCACTATCAAGTCGATCATCCCCTCGAGCCACACTTCCAAAGACTGCAATGGAGAGAGCTTTATGGCGTCGCGCGATAGCCTTAATGGCCTCACTATTGGCTCGAAGGTATTCCAGACGTTCGCTCATACTTTAAGAGTACCAGCGAGGCGAACCAAGGTGGCAAGTCATATATCGTGCATAAGGAATATAAAAGAAAGGATTTGACTAATAGCTTCCTAAAGCTTGCGTAGAAAATCTGGATCGTCGTCAGGTGGCAAAATTCTGCGGGATCCTCCACGTCCGATTCCTGGTCGTCGAGGTCGTCCTGCGATCCAATAGGCAATGGCACCAATAGGTTCAAAGAGAATAATGATCAGAATCCATCCCCACTTGGGAAGGTTTCGGATAGCGGAAACATCTGTACCGGCGCAATCAACCAATGAATAGATTGTGAAAATGATGGGGAGTAGAAAAAGTAAGACGCGCATGGGTTGAGTCTAGCCTTTAGTTATGCAAGCCAGAGAGAGATTGCTAACAGGAGAGCAAAGAGAAGTTGGAGTTGACCAGTTTTTGCTAGGAGTGGGATAAGTGCTGCTCCTTCTGCGTTTCCGTTTACTTTTCGAGCAAGGCTTAACGACAGTGGCGCTACGGCTAAGGTGAGAAGCGCCCATGGTGTAACAAATAGGGCAACCACATGAGCAATCAGCAAAAGCATTGCAAAAAAGAATCGACTTCCGTCATCTCCCATGCGCACTGCCAAGGTCCTCTTGCCCACAAGTGCATCTTTCTCACGGTCCCTTATGTTGTTGATCGCGAGCAATGAACAAGACAGAGCACCTATTGGAACCGAGATAAGAAATGAGTTGAGGGTTAGCTTTTCGGTCTGGACGAAGAAGGTACCCATCGTGGCAACGAGTCCAAAAAAGACGAAGACTGAAATTTCTCCAAATCCACTGTATCCATAAGGGGATTTTCCTCCTGTATAAAACCAGGCCGCAGCAATGGCTATCGCGCCAACCAAGAGAATCCACCACGAACTTAGCGCCGCAAGAGCCAGTCCAGAAACGCCTGCTACAAAAAATGAAATAAAGGCCGCCTTCTTTACTGCCAGCGGTGTAGCAAGGCCACTCGCAACAATGCGCGTTGGTCCTATCCTGTCTGTATCCGTTCCGCGAACGCCATCGGAATAATCATTTGCATAGTTAACAGCGATTTGAAGTGAAAGGCTAACAACGAGTGCGAGTAAAGCGCGCAGGATATTGCTCTGTGAGCCAGCCAGTGCCGTGGCAACCAAGACTGGAGTAACAGCCGCTGGGAGCGTGCGAGGCCGAGCTCCCTTTACCCATGTATCAACTGTCGTCATTTCAGACCTCTCTGCGCAGTGGCTAATTCTATTAGGGCTCGACGATCGACTTTCCCGATTAGCGTGTAAGGAAATTCAGCAATTATTAAGAAGCCTTTGGGTTTTGCAACATGACCAAGGGCGCGAGTAAGGGAATCAGATATTTCCTCTTGTGAAATGTCGGAGTTTTGAGCGAGGGCAATGTGAAGAGCGCTGCCCCATTCAGCATCATCCAAGGTGAACGCAGCCAAAGCCGCTGCCGGGTGATCCTTCCTTATTGCCGCCTCGCTGAATCAAATGAGCCCAGATCCTTTGTAAGAAACCAACCGTCTTGAAGAGATTCCAACCATTCGATCTCATTGTTGAGATATGTTGTCGCTAAAACTGCACCCTTAATTGCAATGTATCCATCGCGTATTTCAACATCGACGCCGTCTAGAGGTATTCCGTTGTAAACGCATCCGCCGCAGGTTTCAGTCATTCCATACGTGGTGACGATATTTATTCCAGCATCTTTTGCTTGAGAATGTAATTCGTCGGTAAGTGCCGCGCCTCCTACTAGTACTGCTTTGCAGTCACGTAGGTGGTTTAGCAATAGCTGGTCTCCGTTTAGTGCTCGGAATAGTTGGGTCGGCACAATTGCCGTGAAATCTGCTTTCGGGAATTCAACTGCATTCCTTAAATCAATGGCAGCGGTACCAAGTCCTAAACTTCGCGCTAGAACATTGACTCCGGCAATGTGGGTCAACGGCAACAACAATGACCATGTGTCCCCAAACCGAGCACCGAGGAAGTCATTTGACGATTTTGCGGAAGCAATAATCGCTCTCGAACTCAGTGCCACTTCTTTTGCGGCCCCAGTAGAGCCACTCGTGGCGACCACAATCGCGATGGAGGCGGGTACTTCGTGGGAGGTTGATGGCCCGAACGCTAACGCGGGTCCGACGCCAGATAACGCCCTAGCCAGATCATCCATTGCGGCTTGGGCGGAAACGTTGTTGATCGAGCGGAGCTCTTTTGTTAGATTTTCCATTGCCGCCGTAGGCTATCGCTTGTGACCGAGCAGGAGGAAATGTGAGCAAGCCTATTAAGCGTGAATTCGGCAGTCGTTCGATTCCGGAATGGAAAGTTGGCGAAGGCGGAGAGAATTTTGTGGATGTTATCTACGAAACTGCCGATGGCATCGCCAAGATCACTATCAACCGCCCTCAAGTCCGTAACGCTTTCCGTCCACAAACGATTATTGAATTGCAAAACGCTTTTTCACTCGCCCGTGATGCCGAAGACGTGGGCGTAATCATTTTGACAGGTGCGGGACATGAAGCATTTTGTTCAGGCGGAGATATCGCAGTGCGCGGTGACGATGGCTATTTAGGCGATGACCCGTTGGCAAAGAAAGGTATTGGACGTCTCAACGTCCTTGATCTTCAAATTCAGATTCGACGTACACCAAAACCTGTAGTCGCGATGGTTGCGGGTTGGGCAATTGGCGGTGGCCATGTACTTCACGTTGTTTGCGATCTGACGATTGCGGCAGACAACGCAAAGTTCGGTCAGACAGGTCCGATGGTTGGTTCATTTGATGGTGGTTATGGCGCGGGTCTGCTGGCAGCGCACGTTGGCCAGAAGAAAGCGAGAGAAATTTGGTTTCTTACTCGACAATACGATGCTCAAGAAGCCCTTCAGATGGGATTAGTTAACACGGTTGTACCGGTGGATGAATTGGAAGCAGAAACCGTGTCGTGGTGTCGGGAAATGCTTCGCAATTCGCCAATGGCGCTTCGACTATTAAAAGCGAGCTTGAACGCGGCAGATGATGGGCTTGCCGGAGTACAACAACTCGCTGGTGATGCGACTCTTCTTTTCTATATGTCTCAAGAAGGCCAAGAGGGCCGCGATGCCTACAAAGAAAAGCGCGCTCCAGATTTTGGAAAGTTTCCAAGGCGCCCATAAATGCTTGATTCAATTCTTGAATCACTCCATGTTGTTGCGTTGCCGACGAAAACAAATTTTCGCTCTGTGCTCGTCCGTGAGGTTGCACTATTTGAAGGACCAGAGGGATGGGGCGAGTTTTCGCCATTTCTGGAATATGACGCAGATGAGTGCGTCCCTTGGCTTGCGAGCGCCATTGAATCTGTAACAGTTGCGCCCCCATCTCTGAATCGCGACGTAATTAAAATCAATGCAACACTTCCAGCGATAAACGGAAGGGAAAAGATTGAGCAAGTTCTCTCGTGGTTTCCAGGTTGTCGGGTGGCCAAGATTAAAGTGGGGGAAGATTTCAACCAGGACTTAACTCGAATTAAACTTGCTCAAGAAATTATCCCAGGTCTAGAAGTTCGTCTTGATGTAAATGGCCAATGGACCACGAGGCAAGCGCTCCAGTATCTGGGGGATATTTACTCTCAGGTTAGTAACATCCAATACGTGGAACAACCTTGCGCGACACTGGAAGAATTACGGGAGTTAAAGAAATCCCTTGAGGTTCCGATTTTGATCGCAGGAGATGAGGTAATTCGTAAAGCAAGAGACCCATTTAGCCTGGATCTTGAGGGAGCAGTCGATATCGTAATGCTGAAAGTTGCCCCTCTCGGCGGAATCAAAAGATCACTGGCACTTGCAAAGTTTCATGGCCTTCCCGTAGTTGTTTCCAGTGCTCTTGATTCTGCGGTGGGAATTTCTCGAGGACTGCTATTGGCGGGAGCGTTGCCCGAAATTTCGTACGCTTGCGGACTAGGCACTGGGGCGTTGCTCGAAGCAGATGTGTCGGATCTCGCAATCACTCATGGAGATATTCAAATAGTTTCTGTAAAGCCTTCAATCCAAGCGCTCAAAAAGTACGGTGCAACCAAGGATCGTGTTGAATGGTGGAAGGCCAGGATTAGGCAGACTTGGCTAGCCGGAGCGGAAAGAGGTGAGTGGTAGAGATGAACACTGCGACAAATCTTGCGCGCGCAATTGTGGTGCGCCTCCTTTCCGAAGGAATCACTGACGTTGTTCTATCACCAGGTTCGCGCAACGCTCCACTTTCCATCGCACTTTTTGCCGCGGAACAAAAGAGTTTAATTACTTTACATGTTCATATTGATGAAAGATCTGCAGGGTTTTTTGCGCTCGGGATTTCCAAGGCATCGAACCGACCTGTCGCGATTGTTTGCACGAGTGGAACGGCAGTGGCAAATTACCATCCCGCGATATTGGAAGCTTGGCATTCTCAAGTTCCGTTGCTGGTGTTGACTGCGGATCGACCGGCGCGTCTTCGTGAGACGGGTGCAAACCAGACGACTCTGCAATCAGGGATCTTTATGGATGCCGTTGCGTATAGTGCAGATGTAGAAGACATGGAATTTGATTTTGACTCTGCCTTCGATTCTTTATCCACTGGTCCAGTTCACTTAAATGTGCAATTCGATGAACCGCTTTTGCCCGATGATGAAGCTGATTGGCTAGTTGGTCTAACTACACAAGCTCGTGGGGTTATTTCAAAGCACGCCGCAAAGGATTTGCACATTGACACCCAGCTCGGTGTCATAGTCGTTGGTCACGATCGAGCGGGATTTTCCGTTGAGGATCTTGAAGAATTTGCTGGCAAAGTAGGCTGGCCCATTCTGGTTGAAGATCCACTCTCTTTCAAGACGTCAATAGCTCACGCATCGCTTTTTCTCACTGCATCCCATGTGCGTGAGGTGTTAAAACCTGAGTGTGTGATTGTTATTGGCCGTACAACTTTGTCACGTTCTATCAATGCGCTAATCAAATCTGCCGGACGTGAAATTGTTATCGACCCTCGGATTGAGTTTGTAGACACGAAAAGAGTGGCAGACGAAATCTTTTTTAATTTGCCCACTCCAGTTGGCGAATTAATGCCCAGCGATGAGTGGCTCGCGAGATGGAAGGATTACTCAGCAAAAACTGAGTCGCTTATTCGGGGAATGGATGCGTGGGGTGAGCCCACCATTTGCGGGGCAATTTCGGAAAGTTTGGAAAATGGAAGCGCTTTCTATCTCTCATCCTCTAGGCCTATTAGAGATATTGAAGGTTTTTCCACTCCACGTGCTGGTGTTGAAACATTTGCCAATAGAGGCTTGGCTGGAATCGATGGGAATATTTCCACTTCGGTTGGCATCGCCTCGCAGCGCAAATCGACAACCGCTCTCATGGGAGATCTTTCTTTTTTACATGATCACAATGGGCTCTTGTCAGCACAAAAAGTTGCGCTTCGAATTATCGTTCTGAATAACAACGGTGGAGGTATTTTTTCTACCTTGCCACAAAATGGGGTAAAAGGATTTGAGAAGATCTTTGGTACCCCTCACGGTTATGATCTCGCGGCGATTTCCTCCGCGTTAGGAATCCGAACGGTGACGGTTTCGACAGTGGCTGCACTCAAGGACGAGTTGGTATCACCTATTGTCGAACTCTCAGTTGTTATCGTTGAACTTCCTTCAAGGGAGAAGAACGCGGAAGTTCTTCGTTCACTGTACGAAGCAATTGCAAAGTTCTAAGTCTTGGTTAGCGCACTCATCATCGGTGCGAATTTAGCTTGGCTCTCATCAAGTTCCCGAACTGGATCTGATCCAGACACGATTCCACATCCGGCATAGAGGCGAATTTTATTTCCTTCGACCTGGCCACATCGCAGGGCGATTCCTAGTTCGCCGTCACCTCGAGCATCAATCCACCCGACGGGACCGGCATATCTGCCACGTGCCATACCTTCCAATGTCGAAATTACTTTCGTAGCGATATCTGTTGGTGTCCCGCAAACAGCGGCGGAGGGATGTAATTTTTCTAGGATTGAAAAGACATCGAAGTGCTGTGAAGTTTCCGCTAGGGCACCTGTCACATCGGTAGCCAAATGCATGACGTTTGCGAGGTGAAGCACAAAGGGCGAATCGGGAACATTCGTTGAGGAGCAAAAGGGGGCCAGTGACTCAGCTACGGACCTAACCGCATACTCGTGTTCTTCTAGATCCTTGGATGAGCGAGCAAGTGATCCGGCCAATGCAAGATCTTTCTCATCATCACCAGTTCTCGTAATTGTTCCGGCAAGCACTCGCGAAGTGACCATCGATCGATTCAGGCGAAGAAGAAGTTCTGGCGTAGCACCAATCAGGCCCGCAACGGAAAAGCACCACGTAGATGGGTATTCCTCTTCAAGGTTGCGCAAAATTTGGCGGGGATCAATCTGACTATCGGCCGTTCCATTGAGATCGCGAGCTAAAACAACTTTGTCGATCTGTCCCGCCGCGATCGCCGCGATCGCTTCAGCTACACGTTCTTGCCATACTTCTGGAGTAAGGGTTCCATTTCTCCATGAATATTTGGGAGCGCTCGTACTATCAATTTCACCCAACAAAACTGGCTGAGGATTTTGCCCTATCCATGTAATCCAGGATTGACCACCACGATTTCCCACAATTACTTTTGGAATTACGAGGACAGATTCTTCCTCTTGAGAAAAGGAAAAGGAGGAAAAAAGAAGTGGCCCAGTTCCACTGCTGTGCACTGTGTCAGTAATTGAAAACGTACCTAACTGCTGGTGCCACCACTCACGAGCATCGCGAAATCGATTTTTCCCCGTGACCGTTGTCGTGGCATGTACTCCCCAACCAACTAGTCCTTCTCCTCTGCGAACCCATGAAAGTGGCTCTGCGTCCGGAAGTAGTTGGAGGAGCGGTAAGTGATCGCCGATGCGCGCACTTGTGACAGGGATGAGAGGGGGCACGGAAAAGGGGAGTTACTTCTGAACGAAACGCCACACCAGTGGCAGAGAAGTTCCGGCAATAGCGATTTTTAAAGCTTCGCCGAAAAGAAATGGAGTTAAGCCCGCGGCGAGCGTCCACGACCATGTCTGATTAGAGAAGGAATGGAGCCAATAGAGGCCGAAAGAAAAGATAATGGCATCTCCAATGACCATGGTTGGAAGTGCAGAGCGCAATCGCTGATCCCATCGACGGCCCGCGAGGGCACCAACGACAACGGTGGCCAAAAGCATGCCCGCCAAATAACCTCCAGTGGCACCTGTGAGTCGGGATAACCCGTGAGCCCCGTTTGCAAAAACTGGAGCTCCAGCAATTCCGACTAACAAATAGGTGAGGAAAGTGGAAAGCCCGAGTGCGCTTCCATAACTTGTCCCGATGAGAAGGACGCCTAGAGTTTGACCAGTCACCGGAACAGGCGATCCTGGAATTGGTACCGCGACCTGAGCCAGTGCCTCCGAATTCACTTGACGCAAGACTTTTAACAGTCAGGGTAATTTGTGGCGCAAGCCTACTCTGGACAACAATACGGGTATGTCCCGCGCCAATCTTGATAAAGATCCAGATGAAGTGGCAGCAATGTTTGACGCAGTGGCCAAGCGCTACGACCTGGTCAATGATCTTTTGAGCCTCGGGCGAACGAAGGCATGGCGAAAAGTTGCCACCTCCATCATCGCCCCGACAGCAGGGATGAAAATATTGGATTTAGCGGCTGGGACTGGGTCATCTAGTGAGCCACTGGCCGCTGCTGGTGCTGAGGTCATTCCAGCCGATTTTTCAGAAGGGATGTTGGCGGCTGGCCGAAAGGCCCGCCCTCACCTGCCCTTTACCAAGGCCGATGCCCTCAATTTGCCCTTCAAAGAGGGCGAATTTGACGTTGTCACCATCTCTTTTGGCCTGCGCAATACCGCTGATATCGATAAGGCGTTGCGCGAAATGCTTCGTGTTACCAAAAGCGGGGGCCGATTGGCCGTTGTGGAGTTTTCACATCCTGTCTGGCGCCCGTTTCGTACCATTTATACCAATTATCTGATGCGAGCCCTTCCTTTTATTGCTCGGTTTACCTCCAGCAATCCGGATGCCTATATCTATCTGGCTCAATCGATCCGGGCCTGGCCAAATCAAGTCGATCTGGCTGCCCGCATTGAGGCGGCAGGATGGACGAAGGCCCATTGGACCAACCTCACCGGGGGAGTTGTCGCAGTTCACACAGCTCTCAAGGCATAACGGTTACAGGTAAAGCCGTGGCGACAATAGGATTTCGATCATTATGACGTCCACACCCAACCCATATGTACCGATATTTGTCATCGGAGCAATCGGTTTTGGCTTTGCTGCTATCTCGGTGACGATCGCGGCAATTACGGGACCGAAGAGATACAACCGCGCCAAACAAGCAGCGTATGAATGTGGAATCGAACCAAGTCCACAAGCTGCAGAAGGTGGTCGCTTTCCAGTTAAATATTTTTTAACTGCGATGCTATTTATTATTTTCGACATAGAAATAGTTTTTCTTTATCCATGGGCGGTAACTTTCGACAAGCTTGGCCTTTTCGGTTTGGTTGAAATGGGAGTCTTTATCGCAACCGTGTTTGTCGCATATGCATATGTGTGGCGCCGCGGCGGACTGGAATGGGATTAATAGTGGGCCTAGAAGAAAAATTACCCAGCGGATTTGCTTTAACAAGTGTAGAAAAACTTGCAGGTTACATGCGAAAGAATTCGCTCTGGCCTGCGACATTCGGACTTGCTTGTTGTGCAATTGAGATGATGGCCGCAGGTGGCGGTCGATACGACCTAGCGCGATTCGGAACGATGGGCGCCTGTGCTTCCTCTGGAGGCATGTTCAATAACTACGCCATTGTTCAAGGCGTTGACCATGTCGTTCCCGTAGATATTTATTTACCAGGCTGTCCTCCGCGACCAGAAATGTTGATGGACGCAATTTTGAAACTTCACGAGCAAATTAGTAATACAAAACTTGGTGCAAATCGCGCAGACATTATTCGAGAAGTTGAAGCCGCAGCGCTCGCCGCTAAGCCAACCCACCAGTTAAAGGGGCTACTAGCGTGAGCGGAATGTTTGGGTCTCAAGGATCAGGAGATACCTCCGGCTTTGGCGGGTTAGTTCGGGTAAGTGTTTCCGAAGGCTCTAGCGAGCGACCATACGGCGGATATTTCGACGAGGTGGCAGATGATCTTGAGCGCGCCTATCCAGATTTTGCAGATGCAATTGAAAAAGTTGTTGTAGATCGTGGTGAACTCACACTTCACGTAAAGCGCGAAAAATTACTTGAAGTCGCTCTTATTTTGCGTGACAAACTGCTATTTGAAATGTCGCTTGGCGTAAATGGAGTCCACTACCCCGCAGAAGTGGGCCGCGAACTTCACGCTGTTATCCATCTACTTTCGATGACACATAATCGACGAATTCGACTTGAGATTTCAGTTCCTGATTCCGATCCACATATGCCTTCTTTAGTTGAGGTATGGGCTGGATCTAACTGGAACGAGAGAGAAGTTTTTGACATGTTTGGAATTATTTTTGATGGTCACCCAGGTCTGACGCGCATCTTGATGCCCGATGATTGGCGTGGACATCCTCAAAGAAAAGATTATCCACTTGGCGGAATTCCTGTGGAATACAAGGGCGCAACGGTCCCACCTCCTAGTGAGCGCAGGTCATATCGATGAGCACATCAACAGATCCTTTAATTGATCCATACGCTACTTCTCGGGAAACCACGGAAGGCAGAGTCTTCTCAGTTACTGGTGGTGACTGGGATTCACTCGTCACGGAGATTGGTGCAACAAAGGAAGAGCGCGTTGTGGTCAATATGGGCCCACAACACCCTTCTACTCACGGTGTGCTCCGACTTGTTCTTGAACTAGAAGGCGAATCAGTCACGGAATTGCGCGCTGGTATTGGTTACTTACATACCGGAATCGAAAAGAACGCTGAGTACCGAAGTTGGACTCAAGGCGTCACTTTCGTAACTCGCATGGATTATCTTGCTCCGCTTTTCAATGAAGCCGCGTATTGCCTTGGCGTAGAGAAATTACTTGGGATAACCGATGATGTAACAGAAAGAGCGAGCGCGATACGTGTGTTGATGATGGAGTTCAACCGAATCTCTTCTCACATGGTTGCTTTAGGGACTGGTGCTCTGGAACTAGGCGCTCTTTCTCCAATGATCTTCTGCTTCCGTGAGCGCGAAAAAGTTCTTGATGTTTTTGAAATGATTTCGGGTTTGCGCATGAACATGGCGTATATCCGTCCGGGTGGAGTCGCACAGGATTTACCACCAAATGCACTTGCGAAGATTCGCGAGACGGTGAAAGAGCTTCGTCGGGATTTTAAAGATAACGACAAGCTTCTCATCGGCAACACTATCTGGATGAAGCGCACTGAAGACGTGGGGTACTTGGATTTGGCTGGTTGCACAACTTTGGGAGTGACTGGTCCAGTCCTTCGAGCAACTGGAATGCCTTGGGACCTTCGCAAACTCCAGCCATATAGCGGTTACGAAAACTACAACTTTGATGTTGTCACAGCCGACACGTGTGACGTTTATGGACGCTTCTTAATCCGCATGAGCGAATTGGAACAATCACTTCGCATTATCGAACAGTGTGTGGACAAACTAGAGAAGTTAGAAGGACAGCCAGTAATGGTTGCAGATAAGAAGATTGCTTGGCCTTCACAACTAGCTCTTGGTGGGGATGGACTTGGAAACTCTCTTGACCACATTAGAGAAATTATGGGGACCTCCATGGAGTCTCTGATTCATCACTTCAAACTAGTTACCGAAGGCTTCAGGGTTCCTGCTGGTCAGATTTATGAAGCGGTGGAATCACCTCGTGGCGAAATTGGAGTCCACCTGGTTTCTGATGGCGGTACCCGCCCATACCGACTTCATTTCCGCGAACCGTCTTTTAATAACCTGCAATCAACTTCAGCGATGTGCGAAGGCTCCCTTATTGCCGACGTAGTAGCTGCTGTTGCGTCAATCGATCCCGTGATGGGTGGTGTAGATCGCTAATGGCATTTACCGAAGATAATGTGAAGACGATGGATTCAATGATCGCGCGCTACCCGCGACCGCGTTCCGCGATCATGCCTCTCCTGCACTATGTGCAATCGATTGATGGGTTTGTTACGAACGAGGGAATTGAACTTGTTGCAAAGAAGTTGGATCTGAGCACCGCCGAAGTTACTGCGGTCTCAACTTTCTACACTCAATACAAGAACAAGCCTGTGGGCGAGTATCACGTGGGAGTCTGCACCAATACCCTCTGCGCTGTAATGGGCGGGGATGCAATCTTCTCGGCGTTAAAGGAACACCTTGATCTTGAAAACGATGGCGTTACTCCTGACGGAAAAGTGTCTCTCGAACATCTTGAATGCAATGCAGCGTGTGACTACGCCCCTGTTGTCATGGCCAACTGGGAGTTCTATGACAATCAAACAGTTCAGTCAGCAATAGATCTTGTAGATGGTGCTCGAGCTGGAAATCCTCCAGCTCCAACCCGTGGTCCAGATGTTCTTCCAACATGGAAACAGAATTCTGCTGTTCTGGCGGGATTAAATGATGGTCACGCAAATGAAGGTGTTCAAGCCGGGGCTCCGTCACTTCTCGGACTAGAGATTTCAAAGGTGCAGGGATGACAACACTTACGCCAGTTCTATCCGAACATTGGGACGAGAAAGATTCGTTTACCATCGAGGGTTACAAACGTCACGGTGGATATGAAGCGGCGAAAAAAGCACTCGCTATGGAACCAGATGCAGTAATTCAACTCGTTAAGGATTCTGGCCTGCGCGGTCGTGGTGGAGCAGGATTTCCTCCGGGAATGAAGTGGGGATTCATTCCTCAAGGTGACAATAAAGACCATTATTTAGTTGTTAATGCCGATGAATCAGAGCCTGGTACTTGCAAAGACATGCCGCTCTTGTTGGCCAACCCGCATGTACTAGTCGAAGGCGTCATTATCGCTTCTTATGCAATCCGCGCCAAGAAAGCTTTTATCTATGTCCGCGGTGAAGTCACGCACGTTGTTCGTCGCCTTAATCAAGCGATTGAAGATGCTTACAAAGCTGGCTACCTAGGAAAGAATATTTTTGGAACTGGAGTCGAAGTTGATCTCGTTCTCCATGTCGGCGCCGGTGCCTACATCTGCGGAGAAGAAACAGCTCTCCTGGATTCACTTGAAGGTTTCCGCGGACAACCCCGACTTCGACCTCCGTTTCCTGCAATCGCTGGTCTATATGCGCGTCCTACAGTTGTGAACAACGTTGAATCAATTTCATCTGTTCCTTCAATTGTTGCCCGAGGGGCTGAATGGTTTTCATCTATGGGAACCGAAAAGAGCAAGGGCATGACCCTTTATTCGCTCTCTGGACACGTTGTTCGACCGGGACAATTTGAAGCGCCCCTAGGAATTACTCTTCGGGAATTGCTTGAAATGTCAGGTGGAATTCGTGAAGGTCACCAACTTAAATTCTGGACTCCTGGTGGATCATCAACGCCAATCTTCACGGCTGATCATCTTGACACTCCTTTAGATTATGAAGGTGTTGCCGCGGCTGGTTCCATGCTTGGCACCAAAGCACTTCAAATTTTTGATGAAACTACCTGCGTCGTTCGCGCAGTGTTGCGATGGAGTGAGTTTTATAAGCATGAGTCTTGTGGAAAATGCACGCCATGTCGTGAAGGCACTTGGTGGCTGGTTCAGCTTCTTCGCGATCTTGAAAATGGAAAAGGCACAGCCACAGATCTCGATAAGTTGCTCGACTTGTGCGAAAACATTCTGGGGCGCGCATTTTGCGCCCTTGGTGATGGAGCTACGAGTCCGATTACTTCGTCGATCAAGCACTTTAGGGATGAGTACATCGCACACATCACTCATGGAGGGTGCCCTTTTGACCCTCAAGCGTCAACTCTTTTCGCATCTGCAAAGGCAGGTGCATAGATGACGACGGCAGAGCTCGTAGACATGATTACGGTCGTAATTGATGGTTTTGAAATTAGCGTTCCTAAGGGAACGTTAGTTATTCGTGCTGCTGAAAAATTGGGAATTCAGATTCCACGTTTTTGCGATCATCCGCTTTTAGACCCTGTTGGTGCTTGCCGCCAATGTTTGGTTGACATAGAAATTAATGGTCGAGCATTTCCAAAACCACAGGCCTCTTGCACGATTCCTGTTGAGCCAGGCATGATCGTAAAAACTCAATTGACATCGGCTGTTGCTGAAAAGGCACAGCGAGGAGTAATGGAGTTGTTGCTGATCAATCACCCGCTTGATTGCCCAGTGTGCGATAAAGGCGGCGAGTGCCCTCTTCAAAATCAGGCGATGAGCACAGGTCAAGGCGAGTCTCGCTTCGAAGGCGTTAAGCGCACATTTGAAAAACCAGTCAATATCTCTTCTCAAGTTTTGCTAGATAGAGAGCGATGCATCCTTTGTGCTCGCTGCACTCGATTCTCCGATCAGATTGCTGCAGATCCGTTCATTACTCTGAACGAGCGAGGCGCACTCCAGCAAGTCGGTATTTACGAAAAGCAGCCATTCGAATCTTATTTCTCGGGAAATACAGTTCAGATCTGCCCAGTCGGTGCGCTAACAGGTGCGTCATATCGATTCCGTGCGCGTCCTTTCGATCTTGTTTCAACACCATCCGCTTGTGAGCATTGCGCATCAGGATGCTCATTACGTACAGACGTGCGTCGCGGAAAAACTCTTCGTAGGTTGGCTGGAGAAGATGCCAGCGTCAATGAAGAGTGGAACTGCGACAAAGGTCGTTGGGCTTTCAAATACGTAACTTCAGCTCAACGTCTCTCTCACCCACTGGTTAGAAATTCATCAGGTGACCTTCAAGAAGCCTCGTGGCCAGAAGCTCTTGCCGCAGCGGTTGCAGGATTACAAGGAAAGCGCACTGCTGTATTGGTTGGTGGACGAGCAACGGTTGAAGATTCATATGGCTATAGCAAGTTTGCGCGAGTTGCACTTAAGACAAACGATATTGACTTCCGTAATCGCGTGACATCCAATGAAGAACGCGATTTCCTAGCGACTGCAATTATTAAGTCTGAACCCACTTATATCGATATTGATCGGGCGGATGCAGTTCTTCTTGTTGGATTTGAGCCAGAAGAAGAGTCGCCAATTGTTTTCTTGCGTATTCACAAGCAAGTTCGAAAGCGCGGCTTAAAAGTCACAGCCATTGCGAGCAAGCTTTCTATTGGAAATGAGAAATTGAAAGCGAATTTCATTTCTGTAGTTCCAGGTACTGAGCCTGCTGAGATCAAGAAACAAGAACTTTCTGCCAAGTCAATTATTCTTGTTGGGGAGCGAGCAAGTGAAAGTTCTGGATCGCTCTCGGCGGTTGTTGAATTGGCACTTAAGAGCGGTGCGAAGATCGCATGGATTCCACGTCGCGCGGGTGAACGTGGAGCGCTTAGTGCCGGTGCGATCGGAAATCTTCTTCCCGGTGCTCGCCCAGTAAATAACATTGAGGCACGAGTAGATCTCGCTGCAGCGTGGGGTGTCGATTCACTTCCATCTGATAATGGTTTAGGTAGTGAAGAAATCTGGGCAGCGGCGAACACGGGCGAGATCGAGGCTCTTGTTGTTGGCGGTGTGGACCCAATGGATGGCGAAAAGAGCCATGAAGCTTTGAGCGCATTACAGAAGGCATTTGTTATCAGCCTTGAGATTGCCACCAGCAATGTGACCCAATTTGCTGACGTCGTTTTCCCTGTGGCTGCAGTCGTTGAGAAATCTGGTTCATTTATGAACTGGGAAGGGCGCTCGCGTGCTTTCGAAGCAGCGGTGGACTCACTCCAACGATCCGACCTTCGCATCCTCTCAATGCTGGCCGACGCCATGGGCCTTCCAATTTCATTGCCTACGGTTAAGGCTGCTGCCAAAGAGATTGCATCCGTTGGAAATTGGGATGGAGCAGGTGCTGATTTCATCGCTACGAAACCATCTGCGCCTCACACTCTCAAAAAGAATGAAGCGATTCTCACTTCGTGGAGAAGACTGCTAGATGAAGGGTCTTTGCAAGAGGGAGAAGAGAATTTGGCTGGCACCGCACGTAAGACAGTTGTGGTGATTTCGCCGAAGAGGGCAAAGGCGATAGGTGTGGTGGACGGAGATCCAGTTTGTGTCTCCAACGCTCATGGATCTGTTGTTCTTCCTGTTCTAGTTGAAGAAATTCATGACGACGCAGTTTGGTTGCCACGCAATTCGCGTGGATCACATTTACTCGCCACATTGGGTGTTGCCAGTGGCGCCGTTGTATCGGTGGTGAAGGAATGACTACATCAGAAATCATCGGACAAGATCCTGGGTGGATCATCGCGGTCAAGGGGCTTCTGGTCTTCGCCGTATGCGTTCTACTTACCCTGATGGCGGTTTGGGGCGAACGAAGAATCGTCGCTCGAATGCAAATGCGTCTAGGACCTAACCGCGTAGGACCATTCGGATTAGTTCAAGCCCTTGCCGACGGCGTGAAATTGGCGCTCAAAGAAGACCTTATTCCAGCGGCTGCTGACAAGATCGTTTTTATTATCGCGCCAATTATTAGCGCAACTACTTGTTTCATGTCCTTCGCAGTTATTCCAGTTACAGGCAAAGTGAGCCTCTTCGGACACCAAACGGTCATGCAGATGACCGATTTACCTGTTGGTGTTTTATATGTTTTGGCTATCGCTTCGGTCGGTGTTTACGGAATTGTTCTAGCTGGTTGGTCTTCGGGCTCTACATATCCTCTTCTCGGAGGGCTTCGTTCAAGTGCACAGGTAATCTCCTATGAAGTTGCGATGGGCCTTTCACTTGTCGCTGTATTTATTTATTCAGGATCAATGTCCACCTCAGACATCGTTGCGGCTCAAAATAAGTGGTGGTTCGCAGTAGTCCTCTTCCCGTCATTTGTTATTTACGCGATTTCAATGGTGGGCGAAACAAACCGTGCGCCCTTTGACTTAGCTGAAGCAGAAGGTGAACTCGTGGGTGGGTTCCACACCGAGTATTCCTCGCTTAAGTTCGCTCTCTTCTTCTTGGCTGAATACGTCAACATTGTTGCTGTATCTGCTTTGGCAACAACGCTTTTCCTCGGGGGATATCACGCACTTCCCGGCTTAACCTTTACCGAGTCATGGTTGGGCGGTTGGTTCACGATGGTGTGGTTCTTCGCCAAGGTCTTGTTCTTCTTCTTTATTTTTGTATGGCTTCGCGGAACGCTTCCGCGATTGCGTTACGACCAATTCATGAAGTTCGGCTGGAAAGTTCTTATCCCAGTGAGTTTGTTTTGGATTATGGTCGTTGCCACGATGCGCGTGCTTTCGCTTAGAGGCGCGTCACGGCCAACCGTTCTTATCTGTGCTGGCGTCGTTGTTGGAATCGTTTTGATCGCCAACCTTGCATACGATTCTTCGAAGAAAAAGGTTGCCGAAGCAACCCGGCCGGGTCCCGATTTGCCTGCTCCATTTGCAGTTCCCGCCATTCCAGGTTCACGCGAGGAGGCATAAAGTGTCAGATCAGATCGAGCCGACTCGTCGCGACTTAGGCCTTGAGCCAATACAGATTTCTGCGGTCAATACAGCACCCGTAAGTAAAGATGGAGCAAGTAGCTTTGGAAAGCAGCTTCTCGGTTTTTGGGTCACCTTCCGTGCGATGTTCAAGAAGGTAACCACAGTTCAGTACCCAGAAGTTAAAGAACCAACTGCTCCTCGCTTTCACGGTCGCCATCAACTCAATCGCCATCCTGATGGGCTCGAAAAGTGCATCGGTTGCGAACTTTGCGCGTGGGCATGTCCTGCGGATGCAATTTATGTTGAAGGTGCCTCGAATACAGAAGAAGAGCGGATGTCACCCGGCGAGCGTTATGGCAAGGTGTATCAAATTAATTATCTTCGCTGTATTTTCTGTGGACTTTGCATTGAAGCTTGTCCTACTCGTGCGTTGACTATGACCAACGAATACGAGCTAGCCGATAACTCGCGCTCGAGTTTGATTTATGAAAAAGCAGATCTCCTTGCACCTTTAAGAGAAGGCATGTTGATGCCACCGCATCCCATGTACCCCGACATGACTGACACCAATTATTACAAGGGTGATGTACTCGGTTTTCATCCTTCTCAAGAGGTGAAGTGATGTTGAACTTAGCACTGCAAGTCGGCAAGACTTCGACTCCAGAGTCAGTTCTCTTTTGGATACTTGGTCCAGCGTGTGTTCTTGCGGCACTTGGCATGGTTATGGTTAAGAAGGCAGTTCACTCAGCAATTCTTTTGGCGTCCATCATGATTACATTGGCGATCTTCTACATCGCTCAGGACGCGCTTTTCCTCGGCATTGTTCAGGTGGTCGTCTATACCGGCGCAGTGATGATGCTCTTCCTCTTTATTCTCATGTTGGTCGGCGTTGACACATCGGACTCGCTTACCGAGACGATTCCATTCCTGCGACCAATTGCGATCCTTTCATCGCTCGGCTTTGGCGGACTTCTCATTGCATTAATTGGGCGCGCAACGCTTGGACATCCGATGGTTGGACTGACCGAAGCCAATGCGGAAGGCAATGTTCCAGCTCTATCTCAACTTCTATTTTCTAAATATGTGTGGGCATTCGAAGTTGTTTCGGCCTTGCTTATCACAGCAGCGCTTGGAGCCATGGTTTTGGCGCACAACCATCGCGTTAATGCTCGTCCAACCCAACGCGATCTATCCATTGCTCGCTTCCGAACGGGCTCTTTGGCTACCGCCGCTGGGCTACCAAATCCAGGTGTTTATGCGCTGCACAATGCGGTAGACGTGCCGGCTTTGCTTCCCGACGGCACGCCGGCTGCAGCGTCCATTTCAGCGATGTTGGAAGCTCGTGGCGATGTTATTGAATCCTTGCCCTTCCAATTACCCGCGAAAGGAGAGGATGAATAATGAACGCCGCTAATTATCTTTATATCTCCGCTCTCCTCTTTAGCATTGGGGCGATCGGTGTCGTAGTACGTCGAAATGCAATCGTCGTTTTTATGTGCATTGAGTTGATGCTCAACGCTTCAAACCTTGCCTTCGTTACTTTTGCTCGAATCAATGGCAATCTAGATGGGCAAGTTGTTGCTTTTTTCACAATGGTTGTGGCCGCCTGCGAAGTCGTAGTCGGTCTGGCAATCATCGTGACTATTTATAGGTCTCGTCGATCGGCATCAGTTGATGATGCCAGTTTGTTGAAGCGGTGAACTGATGACAAGCAACTCACTCGTATATCTCATCGCCCTTCCGCTCTTTGGGTCGGCAGTATTACTACTCGCTGGACGCAGAAGTGATCGATGGGGTCACATTCTGGCGACCGTCCTTTCGGGGAGTGCATTTCTTGTAGGTATTTATCAGTTCATACAAATGCTTGGCCGAAGCAATGAACAGCGGGCGATAACCCAGAAGCTATTCAGCTGGATTTCGGTGGGTTCCTTCAAAGTAGATGCGTCTCTAATGCTGGATCAGCTTTCTATCTGTTTTGTTTTGCTTATTACAGGCGTAGGAACACTTATCCATATCTATTCCATCGCCTACATGTCACATGACCTTGATCGACGTCGATTCTTCGCCTACCTCAACCTCTTTATTGCTGCCATGCTGTTGCTTGTTCTTG
>JAPLBP010000042.1:0-8156 GCA_026392695.1 Actinomycetota bacterium
AGCAGCACGATCGCCTCGCGCATCGTCGCTAGATCGACGACACAAGGAACGCCCGTGAAATCCTGCATGACTACGCGGGCAGGGGTGAATTGAATTTCCGTATCTGGCTCAACGCTGGGATCCCAATTTGCAAGGGCGCTTATTTGACTGGCCGTGATGTTTGCGCCATCTTCGGTTCGAAGAAGATTTTCAAGAAGTATCTTCAAGCTAAACGGTAGGGATGTTGCGCCCGAGATCTTTGAAATATCAAAAATCTCGAAACTCTCGCCAGCAACGCTTAATGTCGTCTTGGATTGGAAGGAATCTATGCTCATTTTGACCTCGCTCAATTTATCTTGATATCAAGATACCTTATTTTTCCTCTTTTGTGAAGGCTCAAAGCGAGCGACACACTCAACATGGTGGGTCATTGGGAAAAGATCGAAAGCTCGCAGAGAGGCTAACTCGTAGCCCAGATCCGACAGGTAAGCGGTATCGCGAGCAAGGGCGGCAGGGTCGCACGCAACGTAGACCATTGCACGTGGGCGCAATTCCGCCACTTGGCTCAGAACAGATTTGCCGGCTCCTTCACGTGGAGGATCAAGAATGACCAGGGAGCCCCCTAACACCTTCTTTAATTCCACATCAACATCGCCGGTATGGATACGGATATTTGGCATACCTGCGAAATTTCGCTGAGCGTCTTGAGTCGCAGATCGGCTCGACTCAATCAAATCCACTTGCCCCTTTGGGCCGATGCGATCCAAGACGGCGGCTGTGAAGAGTCCAACTCCCCCGTACAAGTCCAGCACATGGTCGCCAATCTCGACGTGTTCGATCACAGCTTGTGAAAGTACAGTTGGAGCCAGTGCATGGCTTTGCCAAAAGGAATTCTGACTAACTTCGACGCTGTGACCTTCAATTATTTCGTGTGAAATTTTTGGTCCTTCGGTGATTCTCGATTTCACGCCTCGTTGAGCAGGAGCAATTGCGATCGTGCGTTCACCTTGCCCACTCACTGAAATTTCCACGCGAGATCTAGCCGGCCAATTCCTTTTTGCCAATTCCTCAAATTTCATTTCTTGCGCCAAAATGACGCAATCATCAACTGGCACAACTCGGTGAGTGCGCGAGGCATAAAAACCTATTGCGCCCGCATCATCGGTGGATGAAATCGTGCGGGTTCGCCATTTCAATTGGCCACCGACTTCTTCCACTTCAATCTCAATATCCATCTTTGCTAAACGACTGAATTGTTCTCTTATGACATCAGCTTTAAGAGATCGCTGAAAACTCAACGAGATATGTTGGAAATCGCAACCACCACATAATTGTGGTGCGGCAAATTTACAAGGCGGGCTAACTCTCTCTGGTGAGGCGGTGACAACCTTCACCGCATCAGCTCGAACAAAACTGGAGCCCGTGCTGGTTATCTCTATGTCCACGACTTCACCCGGAATGGCATGGCGCACAAAAATTACATTTCTTTCGTGCCGGGCAATGAAATGGCCGCCATGGGCCACTTTTTCGATAGTTACCGTATGACGTTCGCCGACCTCAAGATTTTTCAAGGTTTTGATGGATTTACCGCCGTTGGGTGCCATAGGACTAAAGCCTATTGCGAAAGGTGGTGTAGGTTTTCACCGTGCACGTCGTAATCATGGGATGCGGGCGCGTCGGTTCTTCGCTCGCGAGTGAACTTGAAGCTGCCGGACATTCCGTCGCCATCATTGACCTCTCTCGAGAGGCTTTCCGCCGACTCGGTGCAGACTTCAAAGGTCGCACTATCACCGGCGTTGGTTTTGATAGAGATACTTTGAAGGAAGCAGGCATCGAAAATGCCGATGCTTTTGCCGCGGTGAGCAATGGAGATAACTCCAATATCTTGGCAGCGCGCGTCGCGCGTGAAACCTACGGTATTAAGAACGTTGTTGCGAGAATTTATGACCCAGGCCGAGCTGAAATTTATCAGCGCCTTGGTATTCCAACGGTGGCCACCGTACTGTGGACCTCGGATCAAATTATGCGTCGACTCCTGCCCCAGGGCTCACAGTCAGAATGGCGCGATGCCAGCGGTGCAATTCAATTGTGCGAAATGCATATAGATGCCAGTTGGTATGGAAGCCCAGTCTCGCTCATTGAAAGCATCACGCCGGCCCGCGTCGCATTCATTACGCGCCTAGGTGAAGGTCTCATTCCCAACGAACACACTGTCCTTCAAGATGGCGACCTCGTGCATGTAATTGTTCATGACAGCGAGCTCACTATTGTAGAAAACGCGCTCGCGCACTCACCGGAGGAAGCCTCATGAGAGTTGCGATAGCAGGTGCAGGCAATGTCGGCCGAGCAATTGCTCGCGAGCTTCTTGATAGTGGTCACCAAGTCTTACTCATTGATCGCGATCCCAAGGCTCTTAAATTGGAAAGTGTCCCAGATGCAGAATGGTTGATGGCAGATGCATGCGAAATCACATCCTTAGACAAAGCCAAACTCAATTCGTGCCAAGTTCTTATTGCGGCCACGGGTGATGACAAAGTAAATCTTGTAGCCTCACTGCTTGGAAAGACCGAATACGGAGTTCCTCGCGTCGTGGCTCGAGTCAATCATCCAAAGAATGAATGGCTCTTCGATGCATCGTGGGGGGTGGACGTTGCTGTATCTACCCCGCGAATCATCTCTGCCTTAGTTGAGGAAGCAGTTAGCGTTGGTGATGTCGTCCGTCTCTTCTCATTCAAAAAAGGTCAAGCCAACTTGGTCGAACTTACCCTTCCGGATAATTCCCTCTGCCTCGGCAAGACGGTTGAAGAAATTGAATTGCCTGAAAACTCAACACTGGCGGCCATTGTGCGCGATGGACGTGTTATTTCGGCTAAGTCGCATGATGTATTTACCGCCGGGGATGAGCTTCTCTTCGTCGCATCAACTGATGCTGAATCAAAATTGAAGGAATGCTTCGTAGCCACAACGCCTTAACGTTGCGAAAGTACCGTACAAAGTATTAGCGCACTGCCAACCACGGCTTCAACTGCACCAATTCTGCTCGGGCGCAGTCCAGGTCTCATAAAGAGCGTTCTCAAAGTGGCAACGAAGAATGCGATGGCAATACCTGGTGCGAGAATGATCAAGCCAATCGTTACAAGCAAGTGATACCAAATGCTTACCAGATGCCACTTCCTACTTTTCGCCTCCCGAATGAGCGCTTTTACGTGAAGCACTGATCCGGTAAAAAAGAGGAATGAGATTATGCAGACGATCCAAAACTTGTGAGGAATTGCCGATATGGACTTCTCGTTTTCTGAAATTTGATACATGAATATCGGGGCAGTAGATGCCAAACCGACAAGAAGTAGATCGTTCGTAACTCCCCGTTCTCGCCCGATGAGAGAAAGATAGACACTCGCGCTCCAGACAAATACAAGTACAAACGCTTAAAAAAAAATCCAAGATCGACTTTGTAGTATCAGCGCACTTCCAAGAACTGTGAGGAACCCCCACGGCGCAGCACTCTGCAGCTCTCTTTTGGCCCGACTAGTCCATCGCTTCTTTCGCATTCGAGCCACAAATGCAGAGGTGAGAAAATATGAAACTGGAAATGCGCAAACCCACGTCAAACTAAAGAGAAGTCCGAACCAGCTTCCACCACCGAGAAAAGCGGTAATGATGGATGGAATAACGAGAAATGCCCAAGCCCCATGTTGGTTGGGAAATCTAAGAGGGCTAGTCACTGCTTTCAGCGACCTTGACGGTCGGCACGGCGCGAATGATGATCCAGGAGCCCCACCCTGCAAGTAGAAATAGCGGATAGCCCATAACGAGTCTTGCAGTACCTAGTGCGTTGATATTTCCCGATTTATAGAGTGGATACTGAACAACTAGTCGAGAGACGAAAAGCGCAACCCACAACCATCCCGCGCGAATGTATGCCTTCTTTCGCGCTGGAACTTTTCTCCAGGCTAAGTTCTCGCCAAGGATAGGTCCAAGTAGAAGGCCCAGAAGTGGAAGACCGATGAGATTCAAGATTCCATAGGCGAATGCGTAAACAACGTTGATAATCAATCCTGGCAAATAGAAATTTGCTGCATGACCAGTTTTTCTCGCAAGGAACGCGCAAAATGCCACTCCGATAAAACCTGAAAGCACATGTTGCAAAGTGTCTTTGCGCGCCAAGCGAATCACGGTCAGAGCGGCGGATGTAATGACAGCTGCGATTGCTGCGTTCTTTAGACCATGGGAAACGTTGTAGGCGATGAGAAATACAAGGGATGGAAGTCCAGAATCGAGAATTCCCTTTTTGCCTCCAAGGGCGTTCATTACTTTCTTCTCGTCGCTCTCCATCATGCTCTCCCCGTTGATCCGAATCCGCCAGTACCGCGACCCGATCCCGGAAGTTCCGAGACTTCTACAAAATCTGCGCGCTCAACCTTTTGGATAATCAGTTGAGCAATTCGATCTCCACGTTTAAAGGAAATGGACTCATTCGGATCTTGGTTGATGAGGATGACTTGGATCTCTCCCCGATATCCAGCATCGATAGTTCCGGGTGCGTTCACAACTGATACTCCATGCTTAATTGCTAAGCCGGAACGAGGATGGACAAATGCGGCGTAACCATCTGGAAGTGCAATCGAAATTCCAGTTGGAGCAAGGGCTCGCTGGCCAGGTTCAAGAGTGAGATCAACGCGAGTGACTAAATCTGCACCCGCATCGCCACCTTTGGCGTACGTCGGAAGTGGAACGCCTGGATCCAGACGCTTGATAAGCACCTCGATCATGGATTGATCTCGCTATTTCGTTGCTCGATCATGGATTGATCTCGCTATTTCGTTGCTCGATCATGGATTGATCTCGAAATTGGGATCCACAAAGGCTAGTAACTCTGGATGCGCCTTGAGGTAAGTCAAATATTCCGTTGGTGCGTTGTCGAAGAAATGGCGCATCGGGACAATGACGAATAGGGCTGAAGCTTTCACTGCTATTTCACCATCTGGTGAACCCAATCGCCCTTCTGCAGAGGTATAAACCTTGCGACGAACTTGGCCCGTAATTCGCGCGGTAATGTGCAGGCGTGTTCCAATCGGAACAGGCTTGATGAAGTCAGTTTCCAATCGTGCAGTCACCGCGGGTGCGCGTAACATCCACATCAATTTCCCTAAGGCTTCATCAAATGCCAACGAGAGTAAGCCACCGTGTGCCAGACCTGGTGCTCCTTGATGATCCTCCGTTACGGTGAATCCACCAGTGAGATCCAAGC
Source organism: Actinomycetota bacterium (assembly GCA_026392695.1). Classification (GTDB taxonomy): domain Bacteria; phylum Actinomycetota; class Actinomycetes; order Nanopelagicales; family Nanopelagicaceae; genus QYPT01. The sequence continues at coordinate 5,231 of JAPLBP010000042.1, forward strand.
CATCGCCTGCAAAGGCAACGAGATGAAGTCCCGTTGGGTGAAGAGCTCCACATCCAAAACAATGTCCAAAGTGTGAAGGGATTTGCGTGCCAGGGGCCGGGGCAAGTTCATGTCGCGGCGGAATAAGCGCACCTTCTGGTGCAACGGTACTGGCTACCCTGCTCATGTACTCAAGGTTACTTGATAATCCAGTACCGTCAGACATGTGAAGCGCGAGAATGACACGAAAATTCTTTATAAAGAGGTTCTGCGCCCTCCTTTCTGGCTTCTCTGCTTTGTTTTCTTTCTCCTTGGCTCAATTGCCTTCGCAATATGGGCAGCCTTCGACAATCTCGCTGGGCAAATCTCACTTGCCTTATCGATTTTTGCGCTGGTGGCAATTGCGACAAAAGTCGCGATGACGATTGAAGTTTCTGAAAGTGAACTTCGCATTGGGGCTGCGCACATCGATCGAATGTATCTTGGAGAAGTGAAAGAGCTTTCAATTGATGAGATGCGCTTAACTCGCGGACGTGATGCAGATCCCGCAGCATTTTTAGCAATACGTTTTTGGCAACCTCACGGAATTAAAATTGAGTTACGCGATCCGCGCGACCCGACTCCCTATTGGCTCATTAGTTCTAAACACCCAGGAGCCTTAGCGAAAGCCTTACAAAATAAGAAGGAAAGTTAAGCGCATTCCTTGCATACGGCGGTTGGGCCTTCACCCTTAGCTAATTGCGTTATGTGATGAACAAGGAAACAACGCGAGCAAGCAAATTCATCGGTCTGTCGCGGAACAACGCGAACGGATAACTCTTCACCGGAAAGAAGGTGAAATACCACGGCGGGCGCATAGTCGCGCATTTTGAGCCAATCAGGGGATAAAACCTTCGGCGTGTCGGAATTATTCCCGCCACAGACCTAGGAGATTGGTCTCACTGGGGCACCATAGGCGAGAAGTCGGACTAGACCAAATCCGCGATCTGTTGAGCCAGTCCAGCATCCACTCGGGCGTGTAACGAGGTCCCCTCGGGCAGGTATTCCTGGCTGATGATTTCGCCGCGCTCGTGAATCGCGCTCACGAGATCTCCGCGCGAATACGGGATAACCGCGTCGATCTCCACATTCAAAATCGGGAGCGAACTTTCGATGGCTAGAACCAAGCCATCCACTCCAAAGCCAGTTCGAGCGGAGAAGGCGTAGGCCCGACTCTCTTTGCGCAAGATATTCATGATCATCGCGGGATCGGCGATATCTGCTTTATTCACGGCAATAATCTCCGGAATGTCGGATGCACCGATTTCGGCGAAAACTTCTCTGACGGCGCGCAGTTGCTCGAATGGATCAGGGTGAGAACCATCGACGACATGCACGATTAAATCTGCGTCCTGCACTTCTTCCAACGTAGATCTAAATGCATCCACCAATTGGTGAGGTAAATGCCGCACGAAACCTACGGTGTCGGTGAGAGTGAACTAGTACGCCAGCATTGGTTAAGACATTGAGCAATGAAGACTTTCCGGCATTGGTATATCCGGCGATGGCGACTGACGGCACGCGATGTCGGCGACGTTCTTGCCTTTTTGTATCGCGAGAAACTTTCATCTCTTTAATTTCTCCCCGCAACTTGGCTTGTTTATCGCGGATGCGTCGACGATCCGTTTCAATCTTTGTCTCTCCAGGTCCACGTCCACCGATACCGGCACCACCGGCTGCGCGTCCACCTACCTGTCGAGAAAGGGACTCTCCCCAACCTCGCAAGCGCGGTAATAGATATGCGATCTGCGCTAGTTCAACTTGAGCCTTGCCCTCTTTGCTTTTTGCATGCTGAGCAAAAATATCAAGAATTAAAGCGGTGCGATCGACAACCTTTACCTTCAACTTATCTTCAAGTTGTCGAAGCTGGGATGGAGAAAGTTCACCATCACAAATAACTGTATCAGCGCCGGTTGCAATGACAACTGCCTTAAGTTCGGCCACCTTGCCAGAACCGATGTATGTAGCAGGGTCTGGTTTATCACGGCGTTGAATCAAACCATCGAGAACTTCAGATCCGGCAGTCTCCGCAAGTGCTTTAAGTTCGGCTAAAGAATTCTCTGCCATCTCCGCACTGCCCTCTGTCCACACTCCGACTAAAACGACGCGTTCTAATTGAAGTTGGCGATATTCCGCTTCAGAAATATCTTGTAGTTCAGTAGAAAAACCCTTAACTCGACGAAGCGCTTGACGTTCGAGCAGAGCAGGCTGTGAATCTTCTTCGCCTGAATCGTAATCGGCTGCCACCTGAGCGCTTTCGCGCAACAGCGCTTCAAATTGATCATCGCCTTCTTGGTCGCGAATCTTTGCCATGGACAGCCCTTACTTCACTAAGTACGAGGAGATGTCGACGTCACGAACAAGGACAGCGGGTCCTGTAAGAATTGCATTGAAATGTGGGTCAATCTCGACACTCAACGTTCCACCCGGTGGACTAATGCTCCACGTCGCGGGTAACTTTGTTTTTTGATACAACGACGAAGCCAGCGCGACCGCACATGTTCCAGTTCCGCATGAACGAGTCTCTCCTACGCCTCTTTCAAAGACGCGCATCTTTACTTCTCTCTCGTCCACCAATTCGACAAATTCAACGTTCACGCCTTCTGGATAATCCTCTTCAGGCGTCACGATGGGAGCCGTCTTCAAATCTCCGACCTCATCGAGGGAATCAACAAAAACAACCGCATGAGGATTTCCAACATCGATGTTGTAGCCATTCCATGTCTTGCCATTAGCGGTGACCGAAACTCGGCCCTCTACTTCCTCAACTTTGCCAATATTTACGGTGATATCCCCCTCGGCCGGAACACGAAGGTGCTTGACGCCATCTCGAGAATCGATCGCAAAAATGCCTTCGTTTTGATGGCCATGAGCAACTAAATATTTGGCCATTACGCGAATTCCGTTG
>JAPLBP010000042.1:8186-14977 GCA_026392695.1 Actinomycetota bacterium
ATCCATAAACCATCGGCCATCTTTTTTGGTGGTTCTGATCAGACCGTCTGCGCCAATACCCGTGGCTCGATCGCATATTGCGGCCGTTTGCTCGGGAGTAATAACAAGATTGTTGTCAGGATCGAAGACGATGACGAAATCATTCTCGGTTCCATGACCATATGTTGCTGGAATATTCATATGGCTTTAGTTTACGGCTTTATTGGAGGAGCAGATTTCTCTAATAATGCCAGCACAGTTTCTAGCCGTGGTTGAACAGGAGAAATCCATGTTATGCGCTCATCTCGCGAGAACCACGTCTCTTGACGCCTTGCATATTGGCGAGTCGCACGCTTTGTGTCCTCCCGCGCCTGCTCGGAAGTGAAAAGGCCGTCACGATATTTAAGGATTTGCGCGTAGCCAAGAGCCAATTGCGCCGTCCGGCCCTCGCGGATTCCTTGAGGGATAAGCGCATCAACCTCGGCAACAAAGCCTTTTTCCCACATGGAATCCACGCGATCACTAATTCGTGCATCCAAAGAGTCACGATCCATCACGAGACCAAATTGGCGTGCATCAGGAAACTTCGAACTTTCCTTACGAGGCAAATTCGCAGTAAATGGCTTTCCAGTAATTTCTATCACTTCGAGCGCTCTAATCACCCGTCGCAAATTCTGCGCATCAATTGCTAACGCCGCCGCTGGATCTAGCGCCCGCAACCTTTGAAACATTGCCTCCGCGCCAATCTTCTCGGCCATGAGATTTAGACTTGCGCGAATTGTTGGATCCGTATCAGGAAAATTCAGATCGTCCAAAATCGCTTTTATATAGAGACCGGTGCCGCCAACGATTATTGGGCGCTTTCCACGGGACTCAATGTCAGTAATGATCTCGCGCGCCGTCGTTTGGTACCACGCAACGCTGGCGTCTTCCTTTACGCTCAAAACATCGAGCAGGTGATGAACAATTCCTTCTCGCTCGTCCACCGACAACTTCGCAGTACCGATATCCATGCCCTTATAGAGTTGCATCGAATCGGCATTAATAATCTCACCGTCGAGCTTCTTTGCGAGGGCAATCCCTAAATCACTCTTACCAGTTGCAGTTGCCCCGCAAACAACAATGACGCTCATAAACCGATACCAATAAAAATCACGGACGCGACGCTGGCATCCCGAGTAACAAAGGCTCGGCCTTTCGCTCTTGCGTGCGGGCAGCATGCGCATCTCCCCCGCGGGTCCGACGAAGTGAAACCGCGTCACCGATGAGGAAGTGCGAAGCAGCGTCAGTAATGGCCACTTCAACGACATCGCCGGGGCGAGCGGCTAATTCGGGGGTATAACTAAAATGCGCCAGCCTAAAGTCTTCGGTGCGCCCTGACATTCTTGCGCGTTCGGCATCGTGCTTGCCTTCATGCTCTGTAACCAATACTTGGTGTCGAGTCCCAATCGCTGCGAGATTTACCGAATGCGAAATCCTTTCTTGATGAGCATGCAGACGCGTGTATCTCTCCCCCACGACCGCTGCTGAAACTTGGTCGGGCATCGTCGCCGCGGGAGTGCCTGGACGCTTTGAATATTGGTAGGTATAGGCCGCGCTAAAGCGCGCCTCAGTACAAATGTCCAACGTCGCTTGGAAATCTTCTTCAGTCTCCCCCGGAAAACCAACAATAATGTCCGTCGTTATTTGAGAATTCGGAATGGCAGCGCGCACTCGCTCAATAATTCCAAGATACCTGTCGGTGCGATACGACCGGCGCATTTCTTGCAAAACGCGATTTGATCCAGACTGCAAAGGCATATGTAGATGAGGCATTGCGTTGGGCGAAAGCGCCATTGCTTCAATGACATCATCGGTGAAGTCGCGAGGGTGCGGAGACATAAATCGAACTCTTTCAAGTCCATCTACTTTTCCGCACTCGGTCACTAATTTTGCAAAAGCTTGGCGATCGCCAAAATCCACACCGTAGGCGTTGACGTTCTGGCCCAACAAAGTAATTTCTATGACGCCCGAGTCCACGAGCGTCCGAACCTCGCGCATGATGTCTACCGCATCTCGGTCCTTTTCAATCCCTCGCAGCGTTGGCACGATGCAAAAAGTGCAGGTGTTATTGCATCCCACCGAAGCCGAAACCCAAGCAGAAAATGCAGAAAATCGTCGGGCAGGTAGTGTAGAAGGGAAATGTTCTAGCGATTCCAATATCTCGATCTGAGACTCTTCTTCGATCCGAGCGCGCTCCAAAAGGACTGGCAAAGACCCGACATTATGCGTGCCAAAGACGACATCCACATAAGGTGCCTTCTTGATGATCGTGGCCTGATCCTTCTGCGCCAGACAACCGCCTACGGCGATCTGCATATGCGGATTCGCCTTCTTAATGGGGGCTAGAAAACTCAAATTTCCGTACAGCTTGTTATCTGCGTTCTCGCGCACAGCACAGGTATTGAATACGACGATATCAGCCTGGACTCCAGGAAGTGCCGGAATGTAGCCAGCCTCATCAAGTAAACCTGAGATGCGCTCGGAATCGTGAACGTTCATCTGACAGCCATATGTTTCGACTGTGTAGGTACGCACCACTGCCAAATCCATGCGCCAATCGTAGTGGGGCTACGCAGCCCCTATTTCACGCATAACTGAGTTGATTACCGAGGATGAAAAACCCTTACGCATAAGCGCGCCATGGACTCTTCGGCGAATCAACTCTGGATCAAGGTGCGCGATCGGGCGATATTTGCGCGCGGCTAATTCTAAAGCAATTGCATATTCAGCATCAGGATCAATCTCAGAGGTGACGATCTCAATGATCTCGGCACTTACGCCTCTTTCTCGCAACTCCCCTGCGATAATTCTGCGCGAGAGCTTCTTGCTTCGCTGACGAGATTCACTCCATGCCCGAGCAAACTCTTCATCATTAACAAAACCTTGTTCTTGAAGCCTAAAAAGCACAGCATTTGCAACATCTTCTGCGACGCCACGTTTCTTTAGGTGAGCAAAGAGCTCACCCCTACTTTTGGCGCGAGGGGCAAGCGCAATCAGCGCTATTGACTCTGCTGTTGAGTAGGGGTCAGCGTCCAGACCTACTTCTTTTGTAGCAGTCTTAGCAGAAATTAGAAATCAACCTCTGCTGCTGCTTCATTGACCGCTGCTACGAGTTCAGGATCAACTGGTGTTGGTGCAAAGTGTGCGCGAATCTTCGTCTCAATATCATTGCTGAGATCTGGGTTATCCAGAAGGAAGTTACGTGAATTCTCTTTGCCTTGACCAAGTTGATCTCCATCGTAGGTGTACCACGATCCAGATTTCTTCACGATGCCGGCATCCACACCAAGATCAAGAAGTGAACCTTCGCGCGAGATTCCAACACCGTAAAGAATGTCGAACTCTGCTTGCTTAAATGGTGGTGCCATCTTGTTCTTGACTACCTTGACGCGAGTGCGGTTACCGACCGCTTCTTGGCCATCCTTTAACGTTTCAATACGACGAATATCAAGGCGAATAGATGCGTAGAACTTCAGTGCTTTTCCACCGGTCGTCGTCTCAGGTGAACCAAAGAAGACGCCAATCCGGTCGTCGTCTCAGGTGAGCCAAAGAAGACACCGATCTTCTCGCGAAGTTGGTTAATAAAGATTGCGGTGGTCTTGGATTGATGAAGCGCGCCAGTAATCTTTCGAAGCGCCTGTGACATCAAACGTGCCTGTAGACCCATGTGTGAATCGCCCATCTCGCCTTCAATTTCTGCGCGAGGTACAAGAGCGGCAACAGAGTCCACAACAACAATGTCGAGTGCGCCGGATCGAATCAACATATCCATGATCTCGAGTGCTTGCTCACCAGTATCTGGTTGTGAGACAAGAAGAGCATCAATATCGACGCCAAGTTTCTTTGCATACTCTGCATCAAATGCGTGCTCCGCATCGATGAAGGCAGCGATTCCGCCACCCTTTTGCGCATTAGCAATTGCATGGAGTGCGAGCGTCGTCTTACCTGAAGATTCAGGTCCGTAGATCTCTACGATGCGACCTCGTGGAAGTCCGCCGATACCAAGTGCGATATCCAGGCTGATTGATCCTGTTGGGATTACTTCGACGGTCGCGTTGCCGCGCTCGCCCATCTTCATTACCGCTCCTTTGCCGAATTGACGTTCAATCTGGGCAAGGGCGGTATCAAGGGCTTTAGCGCGATCATTAGTTTGCTTTTCTGTAGCCATCTATCTTTCCTTTCAAGTAAACGTCTCATCGACGGGTAATGTTCCAGAAGGTACGGAAGGCCACTGACGTGGGAACAAGGACGAGCCTTGAGCCGTGGAAACCGCTCTGATTGGGTATGAGAAGAGTATCCGAACACCTGTTCGAATGGTGGATGAAGGGCGCGACACGCGGGAAATATGGGCTAAAGCGAGGTTCGATACTCTTCCGACATGGGTAAAAAGTTGGATTTGCTACAGGCAAACCGTGAGGCAATTGTGGAAATTGCCAAACGGAACAAAGGCCTGTCAATTTCGGTTTTTGGAAGCGTTGCACGCGGCGAAGATACAGAATCCAGCGATTTCGACTTTCTCGTTGAGTTTGCCCATGGGGCGTCCTTCTTCGATCAGTATCAGATGCAAGAGGAACTCTCGGAATTCCTTAACGCGCCAGTCGATGTTGTCTCGCTACACGCTCTTAAAAGCCGAGACACAGATATTCGCCAAGAAGCTTTGGCTTTGTGACTCGTTCGGAACTAAAGCGTTTACAGGACATTTTGGAATGCTCAAATGACTTAGCAGAATTAGTTGCATTGGGAAGACTTGAATTCTACGAAAACAAATTTTGGGCGATGGCGGCGGCGCGTTTGTTGGAGACTATTGGGGAGGCTTCAACTCACCTTCCTCAAGATCTCATCGCGAAATTCCCAGGAATCGAATGGAAAAAGATTGCTGCGATGAGAATCCTTATCGCTCATGCTTACCATCGAGTTGACATTGATTTCATATGGACGATTGCAACGACTTCGGTGCCAGATTTAGCCCAAAAAATTCGTGCTCAATATCCCAACATTGACGAGTCGGTCTAACTAATGGACCGAAAGTAAGTACAAAGCCTGCAAGCGGGATTCTTCGCTCGATACCGGGGCGAAAAACTGTCCAATGAGCCAACGAAGTATTAATTGCTGATTTCCGCCAGCGATTTCCCGTAGCGCCGTGACAACCTGATCCCAAAGTGGATCATCATGACTCGTCAAGATAATCGTCAAAACTGCTGGGTCTGTTTTACAGAGAGTCGCAAGAGCGGCGTCGCCGGAGATTTCAGTAGACATTTTCGCGAGCGCCTTCTCAGGACTCCCCTCTGCTAAAGCTGCAGAAATGATCCGCTCAACTTCACTTTTAAGGAGTGCGCGCATGACGCTCTCTTTATCTCGAAAATGGTTGTAGAGAGTGGCGCGAGAGACTTCCGCTTCATCAGCAATTTCAATCATGCTTGTCTTGTGAAGTCCTTGCTTGGCAAGCATTGATTTTGCACCTTCAAGGATTGCACTTCGAGTGCGACGATACGAAGTCATTTGGCGCTGATAAGGAGCGGCCGAGCCTTCTAAATTAGTAGTAAATGACACTCGAATTAGGCAGCGTCGACGACAACGAGCTTTACCGCCTCGTATGCGGAAATCTCATGAGCAACCTCGGTGATGACGGAAGAGAGAGTAAGTCCGAGCGCGGTGCAGATCGCATTGAGGAGTTCGGAAGATGCTTCCTTCTGTCCTCTTTCTACTTCAGAGAGATAACCGAGTGAGACACGAGCCTGACGGGCAACATCACGCAGAGTACGATTCTGAGCGGTACGCGCAGCGCGAAGGGTTTGACCGATATGTGATCGCAAAAGAACCACGGGTCCTACCTCCTCCACATGAAAGCCACTACGTGCGGTCATTACTTGCCCTCACGAGAGCAAAGAATACGCGCAAAAGCTGTCATCGCGCTGGAAATAGTGGCGTTTCGCACTACTTCGCGATCACCCTGTATCTCCAACTGCGTGGTTTGGCTTACAGGACCGCTTATCGCCAGCCAAACAGTGCCTGCCGGAACGCCGTCTGCCGCACCCGGGCCAGCCACCCCTGTTGTGGCGATTGACCATGTGGATTTGAAGAGTTCTTTCGCGCCATTGGCCATTGCGCTGGCAACTTCCTCGCTCACGACACCAAATTCATCGATAAGGGTTCGTGGAACCTTGAGGTACTCCTCTTTGATCCGCGATTGATATGCGGTGAGTCCGCCGACAAAGACATCGGAGGAGCCTGGGACCGAGGTGATTGCGACTCCTACTCCCCCTGCGGTGAGTGATTCAGCAACTGAGACCGACTCACCACTGGCGCGAAGTGCAGCGACAATAATTTCTGCTGAGGTTGGTGAAGACATAAACGTCAGAACGGTTTCTTCATTGCTTGGTAGACATACCAATACCCCGTGCCGATCGTGAGAGCGAGGGTCACAGCCATGAATGAATTTCTAAACCAATATAGAGAGTGGGGCAAGGGAAGAACGTAAAACCCAACCCCAAATCCCTGAGCCATTGTTTTTATCTTTCCACCGCGATTTGCCGGAATCACGCCACGCTTAATGACAGCAAGGCGGAACACGGTGATTCCAATTTCACGAAACAAAATGACAAAAGTGATCCACCAAGGCATATCCCCTAGTATTGAAAGCCCAATCAGCGCTGTGCCAATAAGTGCCTTATCAGCTACGGGATCTAAGAATTTTCCTAACTCGGTAACCGTGTTGCGGCTCCTCGCGAGTTTTCCATCGAGCATGTCAGTAAGGCCAACGATAAAGAAGA
>JAPLBP010000042.1:15024-21939 GCA_026392695.1 Actinomycetota bacterium
CGCGATGATGCGCCATCTGCTGTCTTCGCCACCGTTTTTGAAAAGGGCGTAGGCACAAATGGGCAGAGCCAAAATTCTAGAAATAGTTATTGCATTGGGCAGGTTGAACTCCGTGCGGCGAATCATCGCGGACTCGCAATCAAATCCGCTCCGAAGGAATCCACTACGACTGCGGGAACATACTGGCCGACATTGAAATTAGTACCAACGAAAGAAGTGGTGCCGTCAACTTCAGGTCCTTGATGGGCAGCTCTTCCCTCTTGCAATTCGGCATCTTCAATCAGAACAACAATTTCCTCACCGATGCGTGCAGCTGCCCGCTCAGTCACGAGTTCATCCACGAGGGCTGAAAGTTCTTCGACGCGATGGCGAATTACCTCTTCATCGATCTTGTCCGAATGTTCAAGGGCTTCGGTGTTGTCTTCATCTGAATATCCAAAGACTCCGATGGCGTCAAGATTTGCATCGGTAATGAAACTTACCAACTCTTCATAATCCTCTTGCGTCTCCCCCGGGAAACCCACAATGAAATTGGAACGGATACCAGCCTGAGGAGAAAGCGCGCGGATCTGGGCAATGAGGTGCAAGAACTTCTCAGTATCGCCAAAGCGGCGCATGCGTCGCAGAACGGTTGGACTCGCGTGCTGGAATGAAAGATCGAAATACGGCACAACTTTTTCTGATTCCACCATCGCCTGCAACAAAGTCGGGCGCATTTCAGCAGGTTGCAGGTAGGAGAGGCGGATTGTCTCCACGCCATCAATCTTGGCCATCTCGGGCAGCAACTTCTCCATCATGCGAAGGTCGCCCAGATCCTTGCCGTAGGAGGTCGTATTTTCACTCACCAGAAAGAGTTCGCTGACGCCTTCATTGGCCAGCCAGCGGGCTTCTTCAAGAATTTCTTGGGGACCGCGCGAGATAAATGAGCCTCGAAAGTATGGAATTGCACAGAAAGAACAACGTCGGTCGCACCCTGAAGCTATTTTTAGCGGAGCCCAAGGGGCGGTGCCGAGGCGCTTTCGAAAGAGAGATCCACCAATTCCGGAGGCTGGAACGTAAGTCGGGACGACGCCCAGAGCCTTGGCCAAAGCTTCGTGAGCAGCCGAAGAAGCATCTCGAGCTGCGGGTCTTTCGACCGGCGAGATAGGCAATAACGATCGACGATCACGAGGAACGTGCGGGGTATGCGTTTCGCCTGCGATGATAGATGCCAATCGCGCACTGATATCTCGGTAGTCATCAAAACCTAATATGCCATCAGCCTCGGGTAGAGCCTTAGCCAACTCTTCGCCATATCTCTCTGCCATGCATCCAACCGCAACAACCGCACGTGTAACACCGTGACCTTTAAGGGAGTTAGCTTCAAGAAGTGCGTCGATGGAATCCTTTTTGGCCGATTCAATAAAACCACATGTATTAATAAGTGCGACTTCGGCGGATTCAACATCATCGACGAGAGTCCATCCGTCGGCGGCAAGACGCCCGGCTAATTCTTCAGAATCCACTTCATTGCGTGCGCAACCCAGAGTTACGACTGCGACGGTCCGATTCATTTGGTTGATGATACAGAGGTATTGGCGAACTTACCCAATAATCAAGTTAAATCAGTTCGATCCGTAACTTACGTCGACTACTTCGCCCATCGCGCCTGGCGCTGCAACTGGAACCCCATTAACCACAAGATCCAAGGCGCCGGCATTTCCAAAACGGATATTTACTCCATCGGGATCGCTGAAGGTATTGGAAGCGCCTTGGGCGAGATTTCCCGAGAAAATTGGAACGCCTGCCTTGGATGTGACGGATAGCCAACTAGAACCACGAGTTGCCGTTACTTGAATATTCACACCGGAGGTTGCGGGGGCAACAACTTGTGAAGCACTTTCCGGTGGTTGGTTTGCCCCAGAAGTAGCAAGTTGCGTTTCGGTCGCAACCGGGGTTGAGGCCGGCGATGAATCCACACTTGGCGTCGCAGATGGCGTTATAACGGAGGCGGCTAAATTCGACGCGGACTTGGCGGGTTTGAGATTTGTGTAAACGATCTGACTGCCCACCGCGAGCACGACAGCAATTGCAGAAACTGTGGAGAGAGCTCTAAGCGAGATTCGAGACTTTTGATTTGGCGGCGCCATCACACTGTTCTCAACGAGAAGTTCGTGCATCGCGCGCTTTGCAGTGATCTGCTCGGTCTCATAAATATTTAGAAAGACACTTGGATCTACACCAACAGCATTTGCAATATTTCTTACATGGCCTCTGGCATAAGTTTCGCCACCGCTTTTTTGAAAATGATCTAATTCGAATTCCCGAAGTAGCGCGGTACGAATACTTGTGCGCGCAGCGAGATCTTCAATGCTCAGCCCAGCGCTTTCACGCGCTTGCGCTATTGCAGAACCAAGGGACATTGAGGACCTTCATCTATCGGGGAGGGTAAATCGTAACCCGAAGGAAGGTGGAAGCGATACTCGGGAAAATGAATACCCGACCAACAAAGGGTGATTTAGGCCTCGAGAGTCTCCAAAACGGCATCCAAGTCGTCCACTTTCACCAAAACAACTCTCGCCTTGGAACCCTCTGATGGTCCAACGATCCCACGCGACTCCATGAGATCCATGAGGCGACCAGCCTTGGCAAATCCAATACGCAATTTTCTCTGAAGCATCGAAGTGGATCCGAATTGCGTTGTGACAACAAGATGAACCGCTTGCAAAAGAAGTTCCAGGTCATCACCAATTTCAGTTTCGTTAATGACGCTTCGAGTCTGTGGTGCAGTGACATCGCTTCGGTAACGAGGTGTCAATTGAGTTTTCACATGATTGACAACGATTTCGATTTCGCGTTCGGAAACATATGCTCCTTGGATGCGTACAGCTCGACTTGCACCCATAGGAATAAAGAGGGCATCGCCTTGACCAACAAGTTTTTCTGCTCCTCCACTGTCGAGGATAACTCTGCTATCGGCCAAACTGCTCGTAGCGAACGAAAGTCGAGAAGGTACGTTGGCTTTAATCAAACCTGTCACAACATCAACGCTTGGACGCTGGGTTGCAAGGACGAGGTGAATACCGGCCGAACGTGCGAGCTGTGTAATTCGAACTACGCACTCTTCCACTTCCTTTGCAGCGATCATCATCAAATCTGCTAATTCATCTATGACGATGAGCAGATAGGGATAAGGCTCAAGAACTCGATCACTACCGGGAGGTGCAACTGCTTTGCCGGACAGAACTGCCTTATTGAAATCATCGATGTGGCGATAACCGAACGTCGAAAGATCCTCGTAACGTAAATCCATTTCACGCACGACCCATTGCAAGGCGTCTGCGGCCTTTTTAGGGTTTGTGATGATCGGCGTAATGAGGTGAGGGATGCCTTCGTAGGCGTTGAGTTCAACACGCTTTGGGTCAATCAAAATCAGGCGTACATCATCGGGCGTTGATCGCATCAAAATCGAAACAATCATTGAATTGATCATCGAGGACTTGCCTGATCCCGTAGCACCTGCCACCAGAAGGTGCGGCATTTTGGCAAGGTTGGCGCAAACGAAATTTCCTTCTACATCCTTACCGAGTGCGACTAACAATGGGTGGTGATCTTGTCCAGCAACTGAAGATCTCAACACATCACCGAGTGCGACAATTTCTCTATCTGAATTCGGAATCTCAATACCAACGGCAGACTTGCCGGGAATCGGTGAAAGAATTCGAACTTCAGCACTTGCAACTGCGTAAGAAATGTTCTTTGCAAGAGCGGTAATTCGCTCTACTTTCACTGCGTTTCCGAGTTCTACTTCGTAACGTGTCACAGTTGGACCGCGCATAAAACCAGTCACGGTCGCGTCAATTTCAAACTGCAAGAACACTTCCGTCAGGGCAGCCACTACCGAATCGTTTGCTTTGCTTTTCAACTTTGCTGGCGGAGCGGAACGTAATGAATCTGGCGCCGGAAGTTCATATTTGGCGTCATTTGTGAGCAATAGTTGAACTGGGCGCTTGGTGGGGGCTGTTCTCTCGATCTTCTGCGGGAGCACTTCGTCCCCTGGCAGTGGGACTGCGAATTCATCATCGAAACTTTCCTCGTCTATCTCCTCTTCTTCCTCCTCATCCATTTGGTGCTTCCAATCAGCAACCAACGGAGTCTCGAATGGTGGTGACTCAGAAATTTCAAAGTCGGCAGCTGCTCGCTTCACTCGGCCCGATAGTCTTGACCACACCCAGACCACTGAAGTTTTTATTCGTATTAACACCGAGGATACCGGCGTCGCAGAGATGACCAAGAGACCGAAAATAAAGAGAAGGATGAGAACGGGGTACGTAAGTAGTGATGTCATCAGCAATATGAGAGGATGCGAAACTCCATAGCCAAGCCATCCGCCACCGTGCCTTAATGCCGAAACGCCAGTGCCAGATTCGCCATTGAGCATGTGAGCGATACCTGTCGCGCTCAATAGAAGTGCAAAAACACCAATCGTGATTCTTCCCGTAGCGGCCTTCTCTTCCGGAACTCGAAATAATCGCACCGCGAAATAGGCAAGCAATAGAGGTGTGAAGAAACCGATGCGACCAAATCCCCCAGCAAAAAAAGCGTAGAGCGCTCGGCTAAAAAGATTGTCGGAATGAAACCAAACACCTGCAGCGGCAATGAGTGCAAAGATTACAAAGAGAAATGCAATGCCGTCTCTTTGATGAACCGGATCTAAATCGCGCGCACCTCGCGCCAGGAAGCGAACAGATTTTCCAATTGTTTTGGCTAAGAAACGCCAGAGTCCACCAAGACCACGACCTAGAGATGCACCCGCACCAGAGCTCTTACTCTTTCGGGAGCTACTTTTCTTTTGGGCCACATGTATCAGCGTAATTCCTCGGCAAAAACACCAAGGTCAGGCGCGCCGTAAAGATCCGCTATACCTCAATAACGAGTGGGATAATCATCGGTCGCCGACGGTGTTCGCCACCGACCCATCCTCCGACAGTTTTGCGCACGATCTGAGATAACTGGTGTGTTCCATTTATTCCGTCCGCCACTGCTATCGCCAACGCCTTTTCAATTCGATCTTTCACTTCCTCAAAGAGCGCTTCATCTTCAGCGAAACCGCGCGCATGAATATCTGGACCCGCAACAATTTTTCCACTTTGGGAATCAATTACGACGACGACAGAAATGAATCCTTCTTCACCAAGGATGCGTCGATCCTTCAGTGAGGACTCTGTGATATCGCCAATGCTCGTGCCATCGACATAAACAAAGCCCACTGGGACGCTTCCCACCACTGATGCTTCGTGATTGACCAAGTCGACAACTATTCCGTTTTCGATAATGATGACGTTGCTTCTTGGAACACCAGTCTGAATCGCGAGTTCGGCGTTGGCACGAAGATGGCGCCATTCGCCATGAACGGGCAACACGTATTTTGGTTTCACGATGTTGTAGCAATACAACAATTCTCCAGCTGCAGCGTGTCCAGATACATGGACGAGGGCGTTTCCTTTGTGAACCACTTTTGCACCGAAGCGCGTCAATTCGTTGATGACTCGGTAAACAGGGTTTTCATTTCCAGGAATGAGCGACGAGGCAAGAACGACAGTGTCGCCCTCCCCCACGCGAATTGCGTGATCTCCATTTGCCATACGAGAAAGCGCGGCAAGTGGCTCGCCTTGTGAACCTGTGCAAATGAGAACTAGATTGTCACCATAATTCTCAATATCTTTTACGTCGATCACAAGATTTTCCGGAATGGTCAAATACCCCATGTCTTGAGCAATTTTCATGTTGCGCACCATCGAACGTCCAACAAATGCGACCTTGCGGTTATGTGATGCCGCGATATCAATGATCTGCTGAACACGATGTACGTGCGATGCGAATGAGGCAACAATTACGCGGCGGCGAGTAGCGCGAAATACTCGGTCAAGTGCTGGGATAATTTCGCGTTCGGATGGCGTAAATCCCGGAACATCTGCGTTGGTGGAGTCAACAAGGAACATATCAACGCCTTTTTCCCCAAGGGCAGCAAAGGCACGAAGGTCTGTAATACGCCCATCTAGCGGCAACTGATCCATTTTGAAATCACCAGTATGTAACACGGTTCCTGCGGGAGTATGGATGGCAACCGCTAGCGCATCAGGAATCGAGTGATTGACTGCAACAAATTCAACAGTGAACGGTCCAATGTCTTCACTCATTCCCGCAGATACTTCTCGCGTAGGAGGTGAGAGTCGATGTTCTTTTAACTTGGCGCCCACGAGTGCGAGTGTCAACGCTGAACCATATACAGCAATGTCGCCACGTTCGCGCAATAGATATGGAACAGCACCGATGTGGTCTTCGTGTCCATGCGTAAGAACAATTCCAATGACATCCTGTAAGCGATCTCGAATGTAGGAGAAATCCGGAAGGATGAGATCAATTCCAGGTTGTGTCTCTTCAGGAAAAAGGACTCCAACATCCACGATCAGTAATTTGCCAGCCGTTTCAAAGACGGTCATGTTGCGACCGATTTCACCGAGACCGCCCAGCGCAACTATGCGCAACTCCCCTGCGCGCAATTTCGCAGGAAGCCCCAGTCCGGGGTGTGGATGCGTCATGAAGCTAGCGTTACCCCGCCGGCAAGCAGATCTTTTCGCAATTGCACAATCTGCTCAGGCGTAGCATCAACCAAAGGCAAGCGTGTGTGTCCCCCTGGCAAGCCCATCATCGTGAGGGCGGCCTTGGTCATGATGGCGCCTTGAGTGCGGAAGGTGCCCGTGAAAACTGGAAGCAATTGCTGGTGCATCTCAAGTGCTGTGCTGGCATCGCCGGCAAACCATGCATCGAGCATCTTCTTTAATCGCAGCCCAACTGTGTGTCCGCATACGGAAACGAAACCAACTGCGCCCACTGAAAGAAGAGGCAAATTCAAAATGTCGTCTCCGGAGTAGA
>JAPLBP010000124.1 GCA_026392695.1 Actinomycetota bacterium
TATGTCGCTGTGAAAATGTCAATCGAGCCAGCATAGATGAAGCAATAGAAACTACATCGGATACTTCGGTTGTAAAAGCGTTCACGCGCGCAGGAATGGGATTGTGTCAGGGTAGGAACTGTCAGCGCCAAGTTGCTGCTCTCATTTCTCAGCGACACACTACTCATATAGCAGAGGTTCCACTTGGAACTCCTCGTTTTCCAGCCAAGCCAGTGGCACTTGGGGCAGTTGCAGACGATGAAGTAAAAAACGAAAAGTATTTTCTTGATGCATAGTGAAGTTCCAACTTTTTCTCCTCCATTGGTCGCGCAGTCGGATCTTCAAGGGCCGCTGCCCAAAGAAGTAGACGTGCTTATTGTTGGGGGTGGATTGCTCGGATCGGCTTTGGCTTACTACTTATCCGTGCGCGGGACCGAGGTTCTTCTGGTGGAAAGGGGAGAACTGAATAGAGAAGCCTTAGGCACAAATGCTGGAAGCTTTCATTTTCAGATCGCGCTACATCAATTGACAGCCAGTTCCTCACCCGAGGAAGAGAAGCGTTTATATCGGGAAGTGAAACTCCAATTGGACGCCGCTCGGTTGTGGGGAGAGCTTGAGAAAGAGTTGGATGCCGATTTGGGAGTGCATACAACCGGTGGATTGATGGTTGCCGAAACTGAAGAAGAATTGAAGGTTCTTCGCGATAAACAACGTATCGAAGAGATGGCCGGCCTTGAAACGCATGTCATGACCGGCTCGGAAATGACGAATTTCGCCCCTTATCTCTCCTCAGAACTTGCTGGTATCGCCTATTGTCCTCAAGAAGGTCATGCGAACCCTTTGGTTGTTGCACCCACGTACATTCAACGCGCGCATGAAAGAGGCGCTCAAATAAGAACTCATTGTGGGGTCGATGCCATTGAAGTTCTCGATAATCAGAACCCTTATCGATTTGAAGTGAAGACGTCGAGGGGATCTGTTAAATGTCGGCGGATTGTGGATGCAGCAGGTGCGTGGACTGGCGATATCGCCCACATGGTGGGACTACGCCTTCCTATGGGTTCAGAAGGCTTGCATGTAAACGTGACTGAGCCCGCAGAGTATTTCTTGAAGCCGATGGTTCAGCACATTGGAAAGCGACTCACCTTAAAGCAAACTTCGAATAACACTTTTATCATTGGCGGTGGATGGCCGGCGCGTAAAGAAATCTATCCTAAAAGATATTCTAACTTTTGGGATAGCGCTGCTGGAAATATCGCCATCGCAGTTCGGGTGCTGCCTATGTTGAGAAATGTGAAATTGGTTCGTACCTGGGCTGGGATTTGGTCCTACACAAAAGACTTTGCTCCGTTAGTAGGTGAGTCCGCCCTTGTTCCTGGCTTTCACGTCGCAATGGCGCCAACCGGTTTTACCCTTGGACCGATGATCGCCAATCTTCTGGCAGAATCTATGACATCGGAATCAAAGGCTGAACTAATTCCCGCGGCATATTTGCCTGATCGAGGAATGTAAGTTTTTATCGCACCAAGCCATGAAATCGAGAAGGTAGGGAGTAGGGAATATGGATAGAAGCTCTGTTGATTGGCGTGGCTACTGGCCGGCATGCCCAACGCCGTTTAAAGCAAATGGAGATTTAGATTTTGATTCCCTAGCAAAGATGGTGGATTGGTACTTGTCGCAGAAGATGCATGGTCTCTTTGTGCTGGGAACAACAGGTGAATGGTTTTCTCAAAGCAATGAGGAGCGCAATTCGGTGGCTGAGGCTGTCATCAAGCAGGTGGATGGTCGTATTCCAGTAGTCGTAGGAGTAACTACATTCACTGCCAAAGATTCAGCTAGATTGGCAGATTATGCCATGAAGGTCGGCGCCTCCGGTATCTGTTCCTCTGCGCCCGCTTATGCAAAGACTTTGCCAGATGAGACTGTGGCTTATTTTGAAGATTTATCACGGATGGTTCCTGCACCGTTGATGATCTACAACTGGCCACATGGAACCAACATTGAAGTTGAAGGGGAATTGGCCGAGCGCTTAGCAGACCTTGAGTATGTTGTTGCTATAAAAGACAGCACCGGAAATGCGGAACAATTTCGAGCCACCACTGCCAGCGTGATTGACCGAGTTAGAATTTTTGGAAACTTCATGACAACAGGTGGATTGGAAGTTCTCGAGAACGTTGGGGGAGACGGCACTATCGGTGGTGGCTCAATTTTTGGAGCGTCCGACCCAAAGTATTGGGAGGATTATTGGAGCGGCGATATCGAAAGCGTCAGGAAGAGTGCGCAAGCAACAGATCAACTACTTGCAAGTCTGTGGGGTCCTGGCGGTTGGCGAGGATTGTATGGGGCTTATCAGAGCCAACTCAAAGTGATTATGGAAATGATGGGAGTTCCTGGAGGAACTGTTCGCCCACCTCGACTTCCGATTACCGACTCCACGAGTTTGGCGAAGATTAGGAAGGCACTTATTGATTCCAATATTGAATTGCATGGGAAATAGAAATGTCGCTGGTGGGAGGTAGATATGTTTAACGGAGTTGACCATGCTGGGATAGGCGTGGCAGATATGGAAACTGCCTTTGAGTATTGGATTGAGAAACTTGGATTTACAGAAGTGTTTTTTGATTACACCGGTCCCGTACCTGGTCTCGAAGAGATAACCAAAAGCAATGCGGTGCGTGCACGGATAGTGATGCTCGGAAACAAGTTCACTACTCGAATGGGTCCGGGCAAGGTCAAGTTGGTGCAACGACTCGATGGAATCGGCGCACCACCGCTACCAGCAGCAATTGGTTACGGAGAAGTTGGGCTTGCCGAAGTTTGTTTGCATACTCTGCACACCGAACAAATTCATCGTCAACTCGTGGATGAGTTTGGGTGCACTTCATTGATGCACGTGATCAATGGAGCGGTAGTGGGTCCCAACGATATTTCACTCGACATTGGATATCTGGCAGACCCGTGGGGTGGCAAAGTTGAGCTCATTGATTGGACTGGACTATGGACCGCCAGGCCAGGAGAACCTCGTATTGAAGGTGTCAATCACGTTGCCTTCGGAGTCCATGACATGAAAACAACGAA
>JAPLBP010000098.1 GCA_026392695.1 Actinomycetota bacterium
AAGCACGGGCAATCCTGCCAGTGGCAAACCCGCATCGATCGCGCGCGTTTGACTGGGATCTGGTGAAAGCGCAATTACAGAATTAAGTGTGTAGCCCGAAGAATCAATTTCGGCGATTCGGTCGAGCGATTGAGCAACAATCTCTTTGGCCGTTGTTAATCCAGATCTCACCTTCGAGATCTGGTCATGCGCCGAAAGGAAAGAATCGGTCAATTACTGTCCAAGGTGAGCAAGCAAAAGTTCTCGTACACGAGCAGCATCCGCTTGGCCTTTCGTCTCCTTCATCACCGCACCAATAAGAGCCCCTGCTGCAGGAATATGCCCGTTGCGCACCTTCTCCGCAGTTTCTGGCTGGGCGGCAATTGCGTTTTCAATTGCTGCCATCAGCGATGACTCATCAGAGACAACCTTCAAGCCACGGGATTCCATAACCTGAGCGGGTTTTCCCTCGCCAGAGATCGCTCCCTCAACAACTTGGCGAGCCAATTGATCTGTCAGTTCTCCTTTTGAAACAAGAGAAACTATTTCAGCAACATCTGCAGGACTAATGGCCAGATCAGCAATCGCTACATCTTTCTCATTCGCGAGACGCGAAATTTCGCCAAGCCACCAGCCACGAGCGCGTGTTGGATCAGCGCCTAATTTCACCGTCGCCTCGACAATATCTAGGGCGTCTGCATTGATCATCGCTGCCATTTCCTTATCAGGCACCGACCATTCTTCTTGTAAACGTTTGCGTCGCAAGGTCGGTTGCTCTGGAAGCGATGCACGAAGCTTTTCAATCCACTCTGCATCAGGCTCAACTGGAACAAGGTCAGGTTCAGGGAAGTAGCGATAATCCTCGGCTTGCTCTTTTGAACGTCCGGACCTCGTGAGTCCCGTATCTTCTTGGAAATGCCGAGTCTCCTGCACAACGCGCGCTCCCTTATTGAGAAGTTCTGCGTGGCGAATCATCTCTCCACGCACTGCTCGCTCCACGGAACGCAATGAATTGACGTTCTTGGTTTCACTTCGCGTGCCTAGAGTTTCCGCGCCGATTAATCGCAAAGAAACGTTCGCATCACAACGAAGCGAACCTTGCTCCATTCGGACATCACTTACCCCAAGGGAACGCAAAATATCTCGAAGTTCTGCGACATAAGCCTTTGCGACCTCGGGGGCATATTTACCCGTGCCAGGAACAATTTTCGTGACAATCTCCACCAAAGGAATTCCTGCACGGTTAAAGTCGAGGAGCGAATAATCTGCCCCGTGAATTCGCCCCGTGGCGCCACCAACGTGGAGTGACTTTCCAGTGTCCTCTTCCATATGCACTCGCTCGATTTCAACACGGAATTGCTTTGGACCTTCATCAGTTTCGATTTCTACATCGACATAACCATTAACGCAGATCGGCTCGTCGTATTGTGAAATTTGAAAGTTCTTAGGCATATCGGGATAGAAATAATTTTTTCGCGAGAATCTACTAAATGGTGTGACAGAGCAGTGAAGTGCAAGTCCAATCAAAATTGATGACTCGATTGCCTTCTCGTTGACAACAGGAAGCGCACCAGGCATCCCAAGACAGACGGGGCATGTCTGCGTATTTGGCTCGGCACCGAAAACGGTGGCACATCCGCAAAACATTTTTGAATGAGTATTTAGTTCTACGTGTACTTCTAGACCAAGTACTGGCTCATATTTTGCGATCACATCTTCATAGGTAAGGCTCACTTCGCACCCCCTAGTGCTGGAATACGAGAGAGTAACGGCGCGCCCCATTCCGTAAGCAGTGACGCTTCAAGGGCTGCACCTACTGAATACATTCTCTGGTCCTGCATAGCCGGAGCCATGATCTGGAATCCGACTGGCAGTCCATCTTCAGGTGCAAGTCCGCAAGGAACACTCATGCCGCCAATTCCTGCCATGTTCACCGGAATGGTTGCGATGTCGTTGAGATACATGGCAAGTGGGTCGTTGGCCTTCTCGCCGATCTTAAATGCTGTTGTGGGACAGGTTGGAGAAACAAGCACATCAGCAGTTTCAAAAGCCTTCGTGAAATCATTCATGATCAAAGTGCGTACCTTCTGAGCACTTCCGTAATAGGCGTCGTAATAACCCGAGGAAAGAGCATACGTACCAAGAATAATTCGGCGCTTTACTTCACGTCCAAAGCCGACTTCACGAGTTAGATTCATAACCGACTCAGCGGATGCGCCATTTTCGTCACCGACGCGAATTCCATAGCGCATCGCATCAAAGCGGGCGAGGTTTGATGAACACTCACTCGGCGCGATCAAATAATAAGCAGCGAGAGCGTATTCAAAATTTGGGCAAGAAACTTCAACTATTTCTGCGCCCGCCTTAGCAAGAAGTTCCAGAGATTCTTCAAAGCGAGATCGAACTCCTGCTTGATATCCATCGCCATTGAGTTCTTTAACAACGCCGATCTTCATCCCCTTTACATTTCCGTCACGTGCGGCCTTAACAACCTGAGGGACCGGTGCATCAATGCTCGTTGCGTCGTGCGTATCGTGGCCAGCAATAACTTCATGCAAAAGTGCGGCATCAAGAACCGTGCGAGCGCATGGACCTGCTTGATCAAGGCTTGAAGAAAAAGCGATGAGGCCGTATCGAGAAACTCCACCATAGGTCGGCTTCACCCCTACCGTTCCAGTGACAGCTGCAGGTTGGCGAATCGATCCGCCAGTATCTGTGCCAATAGCAAGAGGTGCTTCAAACGCGGCGAGGGAAGCCGAAGATCCGCCACCAGAACCGCCTGGGATGCGGGACAAATCCCATGGATTATGTGTTGGACCGTATGCGGAGTTCTCAGTTGAGGAGCCCATCGCAAATTCATCCATATTGGTTTTACCCAAAATAACAATGCCCGCATCCTTCAACTTCTTCACGACGGTGGCGTCATAAGGAGGACGCCAACCTTCAAGAATCTTCGAGCCAGCCGTCGTCGGCACTCCCTTTTGAACCATCACATCTTTGAGTGCAAGCGGAACGCCTGCCAACGGTCCTACCTTCTCGCCATTTTTCCTAGCCGCATCAACTCCGCGTGCTTGAGCAAGTGCGCCTTCAGTATCTACATATAAAAAGGCGTGAACATCGGCATCAACAGATGAAATCCGATCCAAATGTTCTTGCGTCAACTTTTCTGACGTTGTCTCTCCTGCTTCAAGAGCAGAGGCCATTTCGTGGGCGGAAAGTCGGATCATGCTTCCTCCCCTAAAATTTGAGGAACTCGGAAGCGCTGTTCTTCATTTGCTGGCGCACCAGAGAGTGCAGCCTCCGGTGTCAAACTTGGAGTAACAACATCGGCGCGAACAACATTTCGCAATGGCAGCGGGTGCGAAGTTGGCTTCACATCACTGGTGGCAACCTCTTGGACTCGGGCTACCGCGGTGAGAATTACATCCATCTCCGTAGATAGGTCTTCAAGTTCTTGGTCTGTCATCTCAATTCGGGCTAATCGGGCCAGGTTAGCGACATCGGCGCGTGAAAGGGTGCTCATGGCGGGAGTCTATTAGATGAGTCTCTAACTGCGAATTTGGCCAGTTCCCGTAACTATCCAGGTTGTTGTCGTCATTGCTTCTAGCCCCATCGGTCCTCTAGCGTGCAATTTTTGGTTTGAAATCCCTATCTCCGCACCAAATCCCATCTGTTCGCCGTCGGTGAATCGAGTGGATGCGTTGACCATTACTGCTGCGCAATCCGATAGGGCAATGAAACGATCCGCTGCAGCTTGATTTTCAGTAACAATTGCCTCGGTGTGATTGGTGCCGTATTTCGCAATGTGATCTATTGCTGATTCCACGCTGTCAACAACGCCGACATTCATTTCCAAAGTTCCATATTCGGTCGACCAATTAGCTTCGTTTGCTTCGCTAGAGGCAATACCGAG
>JAPLBP010000106.1 GCA_026392695.1 Actinomycetota bacterium
AAACTGCAAAAGATGGCTGGAATAACTATTCCTGTCTACCCGGCCGTTGATTTCGTCGCCACTCCATTGTCGTTTAGCAAAGATGTCTCAGTACTCGCTGCGCTATCCCAATGGAAAGCAGCTTCTTCTGATCAACAAAGCAAATGGGCTAATGATTACGCCTCGGCAATCGAAAAGGCAGGCGACCCTGCTAAGGTCGCGGCGACTGATGCATTCGGTCCCGTGCCAACAATGGCTTCAGGTCTGCTCACGCTTGCTCAAGCTGATGTTCTCGATGGTCTACTCACCACAACAGTCACGCCTTATCCAAGTGATTTCACCAAACCAATGCTCTTCTTGGCAGATGGTGGTTACTTTGACGAGTTAGGTGCTGCGCAACATCTCCATGGCGATCAATGGGGAATGATGAATGAGACGGGATCCTACCCAGGACAATCTTGGCTATGGCTCTTCTCTCTCTGGTATCAAGTGGAACCATTCAAGTCATCTGAGAATGCTGATGCAGAGATC
Organism: Actinomycetota bacterium; assembly: GCA_026392695.1. GTDB lineage: Bacteria > Actinomycetota > Actinomycetes > Nanopelagicales > Nanopelagicaceae > QYPT01. The sequence continues at coordinate 511 of JAPLBP010000106.1, forward strand.
TTCTTGTGGATCATGATTCTCACCGCGGCATTCGTATTTATGCCTCGAGTTCCATTCATTAATCGCTTACCGCGCTTGATTCCAATTCATCGATTGATCTGGCGCAAGTACTACAAAGACAACAACCTGTAAACCGATCTCGTTACTGGCTCGTAACCCACGAGCCAGTAACGAGGCGGCGCATTAAAAATCCAGTAATCAAGAACATGACTCCAAGAATCAACCAGCCACCTTTTCCTATACCAATCACCAATGCTGTGATAATCGAAGGTCCGAAGGTTCCACCTAATCCCCATCCAAGTGAGAAGACTCCTTGGTATTGACCCTGATGTTTTTCATCCGCCAATCCGTAGCCGATACTCCAGGAACCTGCAGAACCCACCAACTCCCCCATTACGTGTACAAGCATTGCGGCGACCAGGATCGAGCAAGCGATAGCGGTTGAGACGCCAGCAGAAAGCGCATACAAAACGCAGGCGAGTGCTACATAAATTCCTGCATGAGAAAATTTCCTCGCCCCATCGCGTACGTCGCCAGTGCCTCGACTTGCTCTGACTTGAAAGAGAACTACTGAAACCGTGTTCACGAGGAGAATGACAGAAACCCACCAGCGCGGGGCGCTTGTCTCCTTCACCACCCAAAGGGGAATCGCAACGCTCTGAATGACAAAGTGGAGTGACATAACACCATTCAAAAGTGTCGCTGCCAAATATTTCTTATCTTTTAGCGCGATGAAGGTAAATGGCTCGCCTCGCTCCACAGTTGGTGGCGCATACGGCAGTCGGTGCCAAACGTAGGCAGTAATAAAAAAGGAAAGCGCATCTAAAACCAACATCGTGACGTAACCAGAGCGATTATTAATAGCTAGCGCAAATCCAGCGAACACCGTGCCCAGTGCAATACCAATGTTCGGCTAGAAGTGCCCCTTCCACAACAAAAGAGATAGAAGCAATATCTCTGGGCCCAAAGCGATCGGCAATGTGACCAGCAGGAACGCTGACAAGCAAAGACATGCCTCCTGCGATCGAAAGACCCAGCGCCACCTTGGACGGCGATAGACCCACGAAGAATGTGAAGTAGATGATCTCCACGGTGGCTAAAAGTCCGTTTCCGAATGTACGAATCAAAGTAGCGAGGCTTAAGGTGCGCATCGCGGGATCTTGAGGCAGTGCTACCTTCTTCAACTTGGCGAAGCGTGTCATATTTTCACTAGACATTGTGAAACCCTAACCCAACATGGTTAAGCCTTGCGATGCAATATCTACCAAACATGACCAAAGTGCCTTACGCAACCAAACTTTCCTGACGCTTGATATCTTTTCGCGACAGTGCGATGTGCCCAAAGAATCCGATGGCTAAAGCGAAAATTACGCCCACATTTGCAAATGCCCACGGGCCTGATTTTCCCCCAATGAGACCAAGGAAATATCCCTGCCAGGTGAGCCACGAGGCGAAGGAGTTAGTGACAAATCCCCAACCCACGATTGAACCGACTGCAACAAGGCCGATGGATTTAAAATTCCATGCACCATATCTTCCTGAAGGCGTGAATAATTCCTCTTCGGCGTAATCGGTTTTCCTCATCAGAACGTCCGCCACAAAGATCGCCGACCACACTGCTATTGGGACTCCAAGGGTGATTAAGAATCCCTGAAACGGAATGCTGAAATTGGTCGCAAACCAGACTATATAAATAGTGCCGCCCAGCATGATGCAGGCATCAATAGAGGCCGCGACATGGCGCTTGACTGGAATCCCAATTGAGACGAGGGCTAATCCTGAAGAGTACAAATCTAGAATTGCGCCACCGATCAACCCCAAGATGGCAACGATGGCAAATGGAACGAGATACCAGGTAGGAAGCAAAGTCGTAAGTGCTCCAATTGGATCGGAAGCGATCTTGTCTCCAAGCACCTTGCTACTCCCAGCCAGAAGTGAGCCGTAAATGACGAGAATAATAGGAACCAACGATGAACCAAAAACGGTCCATCCCACAACAGCTTTGCTCGATGAAGTTCGCGGAAGATAGCGCGAATAATCTGCTGCTGAATTAACCCAACCCAATCCAATACCCGTGATACCAAAGATTGTTGCGCCAAGGACGCTCTGCATATTTCCGGATGCAATTTTTGAAACCATATTCCACTGAATATGTGAAACAGTCAGCGCGATATATCCAAGAGTCATTATCACGGTTGCAATTGTGAGCCATTTCTGGATTCGCATGATGACATGAAAGCCCAGCACTCCACCAAAAACTGTTAGAGAAACAGCGATCGCAAATCCTAGAATTCTTGAAAGATTATGATCGACATGCCCAATTCGATTGAAAACCGTTTCTGTTGCCAAAGTAGCCAGCGAGACGAGAACTGTTTCCCATCCAACAAAGATTAAGTACGAGAGAAGTCCAGGCACAATATTTCCACGTACCCCAAATGCGGCTCGGGAGAGGGTCATGGTCGGAGCGTTGGAACGCTTTCCCGCGAGTGAACTCACTCCTACCAGCAAGAAGGAGAGAACAACCCCCACAATTGCCGCAATGACAACTTGGCCAAAGGAGATTCCAAAGCCCAGGAAAAAGGCGCCATACGAGAGCGCGAGCAAAGAAACATTAGCCCCGCACCAGGGCCAAAAGAGTGAGCGTGGCGAACCTTGGCGCTCTTCCTCGCGAATGAAATTCGTCCCGTTCAATTCCAAATTTAAACCTTGCACGGCTCTCCCCCGACTTCCATGGAAACCAGAATTCCATTCGACCTCGTGTGGGTCGCAGCGAGTATCCTGTCAGATCTATGACCTCTTTTACGGCACTTCGCAAACGTGAGCCCATTTCACCTTTTGATCATGTGCCGTTCGCCGATCCAGAAACTCCTAGCATTTCCACCCCTTTCGCACTTTTGTGGTGGATCGCCTATAAACAGAAGCGTTTGATTTTATCTGGAGCTTTTTTTGGAATTGTTAGCACGGTGGCCCTTGCCATGATGCCAGGGTTACTTGGAAAAGCAGTTCAATCGATCGCTGATCATGATCAAGCAAGCGTTGATCGATGGGCGCTCACGATTATCGGACTCGGGGTCATTCAAGCGGGTGCCGGAGTTATGCGTCACCGGCTCGCAGTGAGCAGTTGGATTGTTTCCACGACGCGTCTTAAACAAATTTTGGCTAGGAAAGCAGCCGAACTCGGTGCGGATTTGCCTCGATTGGTCACAACGGGGGAAGTTGTATCCGTCAACAACAATGATGTCGAGCGGATGTCTCGCGGCTATGACAATATCCCTCGATTGATTGGGGCCCTCGTCTCGTTTATCTATGTCACCTCTCTACTCATCAACTCTTCCCCGACTATTGGAATTTTGGTTGTGATTGCCGTGCCATTGATGAGTCTTGCAATGGCACCCATCATCGGGCCATTGCAAGTGCGAGAGAGTGAACAACGCAGGCGATTAGGAATTGCCTCAAATTTGGCGTCGGACACTGTCGCAGGTCTTCGCGTTCTGCGCGGCATTGGCGGAGAAGCAGCGTTCGTGAATCGTTTTAAGGTGGCGTCCCAGCAAGTACGAGCAGCGGCTGTTCTCACAGCCAAGTCACGATCTCTATTGCAAGCGCTACAAATTGTTTTGCCTGGCGTACTTGTGCTTGTCGTCATTTACGCCGGCGGAAATCTTGTGGTGTCTGGCCACATGAAAGTCGGCCAACTTCTCTCCTTCTACGGGTACAGCGCTTTTCTTGTGTTACCTATTCGTGTGATGCTTGAAACCGCTCAACGTGTGACTTCGGCAGTGGTATCCGCCAGACGGGTGATCCACCTTCTCTCTGTCACAACGATGACCCAATGGGGAAAAAATGAATCTCCAGATATTTCGGCGTTACTCGTTGACCGCGAATCGGGTTTGGTAATTCGACCAAAAGAACTCCTAGTAGTTGTGAGTGACAGTCCACTCGTCTCGGATGATCTCAGCGAACGACTTGGTGGATATTCGCGAACCGATGAAGTAACTCTTGGCGCGCTCCCACTCTCAACATTTACCCGCAATGCGATCCGTGGCGCGATATTTGTTCAAGAGAAAGATCCATCAATCCTTTCAGGCACAATCGGATCGATTTTTGACGTAAAGAACTCTGGAAGAATTTCCATTGCTGATGCGATCGAAGCCGCATCATCGCAAGACATCATGGATTCACTTGATGGAGAAGGGCTCTCCGCCGAGGTCGTTGAACGTGGCAGGACTCTAAGTGGTGGTCAAAGGCAACGTTTAGCGCTAGCCAGAACTCTCTTTGTCGATGCCCCCATAATCGTTTTTGATGATCCAACGAGCGCGGTAGATGCTCATACCGAATCTCGAATTGCAACGCGTTTAAGTCAAATGCGACGTGGACGCACGACCGTAATATTTACCAATTCACCTTTGATTCTCGATACAGCGAATCGAGTTGTTCTGCTGGTTGATGGAAAAGTAGAGGGCGAAGGTACCCACCAAGAACTTCTGCGCTCATCGTTGAAATATCGTCAATTAGTAATGAGGGGCGTATGAAAGGAAAACCTGTAAACGAGGCTTATTTGCCTCCCAGTGCATTTGCCTCTCCCCCAAAATACACTCAACTAATTGCCAAGAACTTTGGTCTCGAGCGTTCCTCATCAAGGCTTCCCATCGCAACTCTCACAACTGTTAATCGCGAAATGTTGGCTCTGATCAAACAACATCGCAAAGGGTTCGTGGTCGTTGCATTTCTTCAACTAGTGGCGGTGAGTTGTGCGTTGGTTATTCCCAGAGCTTTCGGAAATCTACTCGGCGGCCTCACACGCGACCCACGCCATGTTCATATTCTTCTCACGGTATGTATCGCAGGAAGCGCGTTGCTCCTTCAAACTATCTTTGCTTATCGCACTCGAGTGAAAGCAGCAATCTTGGGCGAATTCATTCTCTCTTCCCTGAGGGAAAGATTTCTTGAACGCGTGGTGGAGTTGCCTCCCAGTGTTGTCGAACGCGCTGGAAGCGGCGAATTACTGAGCCGTACGACCACCGACATCGATCACATTCAGTGGGCGGTGAGAGATGCTTTCCCGACGATCACAATCTGCCTAGTTGAGATTGCGAGCATTTTGATTGCGATTGCATTCACGGCACCTGTCTTTATTGCTGTCGTGCTTGTCGGGGTGCCGATCGTGTCCATCACAACAAAGAGATACCTCAACAAATCTCCGCAGGCATATCGCGTCGAGTCTTCCTCATACGCGCTTATGAATTCGGTACTAGTTGAATCTGCAGAGTCTGGACGAAGTATCGATGCTTTACAACTTGGACAAGACCGAATTGAAAGAAGTGATGCTGCCCTAGGTCGTTGGTTAGAGTGGGAGCGATACACGCTTCGTTTACGCACGCTTTGGTTCCCATCAATCGAATTCAGTTTTATTTTGCCGTTGGCTGCAGTACTCCTTGTTGGAGCCCACCTTTACAATTCTTCTTCGCTTACGATCGCGCAGATAACAACGTGTCTTCTCTATTCACAAATGTTAATAAATCCACTCGAAGGAACGTTGATGTGGGTGGACGAACTTCAAAGTGGAAAGGCATCACTTTCTCGGCTTCTCGGCATTCATGAAGTTGAAGAACGAGAAATAAGGGATTCAGACCCCCAAGGACATCAAGTCAAGGGTGAGGAGATTCGCTTCAGTTACAAAGAAGGACGAAACGTCCTTAACGGTCTTTCATTTTTGGTCGACCCAGGAACGCGAATTGCCGTCGTTGGACCATCTGGAGCAGGCAAATCCACCCTCGGCAAATTACTAGCCGGAATTCAGCCTCCAACCCAAGGTCGAGTGACCATTGGCGGATCTGAAATCGGCTACCTGCCTGTTGAAAAGGCCCGCACCCACGTAGCCCTTGTCACTCAAGAGCACCACATTTTTGAAGGCTCATTGCGTGAGAACATCACATTGGCTAATCCAGAAGCATCCGATGAGGATGTCTGGAACGCCCTAAAGGCGGTAGATGCTGACGATTGGGCACGATTACTGTCCGATGGACTGATGACGAACGTGGGCACAGGTGGGGCTCGATTATTGGCACCTCAAGCCCAACAGATCGCACTTGCGCGCCTGGTACTGGCAGATCCCCAGACACTCATTCTTGATGAAGCGACATCGCTGCTTGATCAACGAGCGGCAAGGCATCTGGAATCTTCTCTATCTGCGGTGCTGACTGGTCGAACCGTGATTGCGATTGCTCACCGCCTCCAAACTGCTCACGATGCAGATGTCATTGCTGTTATAGAAGACGGGAAAATCAGTGAATGGGGCTCGCACGACGAGTTGATGGCCACCAAGGGTGCCTACGCCCAACTATGGAACTCGTGGAGGGATGAGAACTAGGTACGACGCCTGCCTAAACGATAACGGACGGCCGTAAGTATGCCTTGGAGAATTTCAATTGGCTCAGGAGGGCAACCTGGGATTTCATGATCAACAACTAGCGCTTTGGAAGCACCACCAATTGTTGCGTAACTAGTACCAAATATTCCGCCATTGATCGCGCAATCTCCCACTGCCACGACCAATTTTGGATCTGGCATGGCTTCAAAAGTCATTGCCAATGCCTGAGACATATGACGGGATATCGGACCGGTGACCAAAAGCATGTCGGCATGCCGAGGACTCGCAACAAACTTGATCCCTAGCCCTTCAAGATTATAGAAAACATTGCCAAGCGCATTAAGTTCTAATTCGCAACCATTGCAACTTCCCGCATCTACTTCGCGGATCGTGAGCGCGCGGCCGAGGAGTTTCAAAATTTCGTCGTTAATTCGCTCGTGTACTTCAAGGTCAATTGCCAAAGGCGCCTTTTCGCTGGCAATTCCTATTTTGGAAATTTGACGCAGAGTGGGCCACATCATCGGTCATGTCCCGAATACGTTAAATTAAAAGATTTATTAATGAGAGGAAAATCAGGAACGATATCTCCAATGACCGCGTATTCCAGCACTGGCCAATTTTGCCACGATGGATCATGGACGTGGCATCTCTCTATCGCTCCGGAACCTTCCACGCGCAACGCCACAAAGATCCCGCCGCGCCATCCTTCAACCCAGCCAGCGCCTTCTCGCGGGGTTCGAATTTTAGGCGCTTGTGAGTTATAGCCACCGGAGGGAAGGTCCGCTATCAAAAGTTGAATTAAACGAAGAGATTCAAAAATTTCATCAAACCTAATCGCTACCCTCGCCGCAACATCACCAGAACTACCCTGCGAAATTCGCACATCTAGTTTGTTGTAGGGAGGAGAGTCGCAATTTACCCGCGCATCCTCCAAAACTCCGCTCGCCCTTCCCGCCATCCCTGTGAGTCCCAATTGTTGGGCTAAATCAAAGGCAACACGACCAGCTCCTGCAAATCGATCTTGCAGGCCTGAATGATCATCATAAATGCCACGCAGAATGCCAACTTCCTGCCCGACATATTCACACTGTCTTAGAATTTCCAACAATCCGTCTTCGGTGATATCCACGATCACTCCGCCAGGAACAATTGCATCCATCATGAAGCGA
>JAPLBP010000133.1 GCA_026392695.1 Actinomycetota bacterium
AATCCTTCTGGCCTATCCGGGACTTCACGCAGTGTGGGGTCACCGAATGGCTCATTGGTTGTGGATCCACAACTTCAAGTTAATTGCGCGCGTCTGGTCCAATTTTACGCGAAGTGCCACGGGAGTGGAGATTCACCCAGGAGCGGTCATCGGCCGACGTTTCTTCATCGATCACGGAATGGGCGTTGTCATCGGAGAGACGGCAATCATCGGCGACGATGTTTTGATGTATCACGATGTGACTCTGGGTTCGCGTGCATATAAGAAAGGTAAGCGCCATCCCACCATCGGCAACGGGGTAATCCTCGGGGCTGGATCTCGCGTCATTGGCGACGTCACGATCGGGGCCGGAGCTGTCGTTGGGGCCAATACCCTCATAACTCGAGATGTGGCTGAGCGTGCGGTACTGGATTCGTCTGAGTTTTTTACGATTTAGCGTAACCTTAAGGCGTTAACACGGTTGTAATCCAGAGTTGGCACGATAACGGCATGGCTATGGATGATGTGACGGGGAAAAGCAAGCAGGAAGCTTTTGTTTTGCGCACTTTGGAAGAGCGCAACATACGTTTTGTTCGCTTGTGGTTTACCGACGTTTTGGGTTTTCTTAAATCAGTTGCGATTGCACCAGCCGAACTTGAGAATGCTTTCGACGAAGGTATTGGATTTGACGGTTCTGCGATAGAAGGATTCGCACGCATCAGTGAAGCCGACATGTTGGTGAAACCAGATCCGAGCACCTTTTCGATTCTCCCGTGGCGGACCGAAGCACCAGGTGCCGCGCGAATGTTTTGCGATATAGCAATGCCCGATGGTTCACCTTCGCCAACGGATCCGCGACATGTGCTTCGTCGAACACTCAATCGCGCCGCCGAGATGGGATACACCTGCTACACCCATCCTGAAATTGAATTCTTTCTCTTTAAAGAACGACCAGAGCCCGGAGAAAAACCAATCCCTGTTGATTCAGGTGGTTACTTCGATCAAACGCCCGCAGTGGTGGGACATGATTTTCGCAGGCAAGCAATAACGATTTTAGAATCAATGGGCATCAGTGTTGAGTTCAGTCATCATGAAGGAGCTCCGGGTCAGCAGGAAATCGATTTGCGTTACGCGGATGCACTGAGCACAGCCGACAACATCATGACCTTTCGACATGTTGTAAAAGAGGTCGCCCTCGATCAGGGATTCCACGCATCGTTTATGCCCAAACCGTTTACGAATCATCCGGGTTCTGGCATGCACACTCACGTTTCGCTTTTTGAAGGCGAGAACAATGCATTTTTTGATCCGAACGAGGAATACAACCTGTCCAAAGTCGGGCGTTCCTTCATTGCAGGTCTTCTGCGGCATGCTGGCGAAATAACTGCGATTACAAATCAGTGGGTCAACTCTTACAAGCGATTGCATGGCGGGGGAGAAGCGCCTGCTTTTGCGAATTGGGGACCCAGCAATCGAGGCGCACTTGTCCGAGTTCCGATGTACAAACCTAAAAAAGAGAATTCGACGCGAATAGAGTTTCGTTCCCCGGATTCGGCATGCAATCCATATTTGGCATATGCAGTCATGCTTTCAGCAGGGCTAAAGGGTGTTGAAGAAGGTTATGTACTACAAGATCCGAGCGAATCCGTTGCTCTACCAAGCGATCTCAATGAGGCAATCATTGCGATGGAAAGCAGTGAATTGGTTCGTGAAACGCTGGGTGAGCATGTTTTTGAATTCGTACTACGCAATAAGCGAGCTGAATGGAATGATTACAAACAGCAAGTGAGTGCTTACGAGCTCGATCGGTACCTCCCGATACTCTAAAAGGCTCTACAATCTGGAAACGGAATATGGAGCTCCCATGAAGACAATTTTGGACGCGATTGGCCACACGCCCCTTATCAATATCGAAGGCATATGGGTCAAGATGGAGTATCTCAATCCATCAGGATCTATCAAGGCTCGCATCGCTAAATACATCATCGAACGAGCTGAGCGTGACGGGCTTCTTTCGCCAGGTGACACGATTGTCGAAGCATCGAGTGGTAACACCGGTAACGCGATGAGCATGGTTGCCGCCGTAAAAGGCTACAAAATGATCGTTGTCATGCCCGACGGAATGAGCCCCGAGAGAACAGCCATCTCACGTGCCTTTGGAGCCGAGGTGAGAACTATGGGTGATTTTCATGTCAACGACGCCTTAGCCGAAGCTCGCAGAATGGGCGAGATGCCCGGTTTTTTTGCTCCGCAACAATTCGATAATGAATGGAACGTAGATGAAAACCGCGACTGGCTGGGTCAGGAAATATTGGAGCAGATGCCAGTCTTGCCGGACCTCGTGATAGGCGGGATTGGTACAGGTGGAACAATTATTGGCGTCGGTCAGGCATTCAAGAACGCCAATCCAGCGTGTAAAGTAATTGCGTTAGAACCAACGGAGTCGTGCACGATTTTGTGCGGCGAGGTTGCTAAGCATTTAATAGAAGGTATAGCAGATGGTTTTGTTCCCGGAATCGTCGAACGGCATAGGGGTTCGCTCGACGGTTTTGTGGACATTCATTCAGATGAATCAATCGAAGAAATGCGACGCTTGGCCCGCGTTCATGGGCTTTTTGTTGGACCTTCATCAGGAGCACACATGCTCGCCGCGAAACAATTAAAAGCTGATTATGGCGTCGAAAATGTTGTGACGTTTTTCTGTGATGAAGGAGAGAAGTACATTACTGATTATTGGTTGGAGAAGTAGCGGAAGCAATTTTCTTTATTGAATCTCCTGTTGACCGAAAGACTGTCCATTCATCCATAGGTACTGCTCCAAGAGATCTATAAAAGTCGATTGAAGGCGTATTCCAGTCGAGTACCCACCACTGGAGTCGCTCGTATCCACGATCTAGGCATATGCGCGCCAATTCACTAAGCAGCCCAATGCCAAATCCAGCACCTCGGTGCTCAGGCTTCACGTATAGATCTTCAAGATAGATTCCATGTTTTCCAAGCCACGTCGAATAATTCAAATGCCATATTGCGATGCCGATGACTTCTTTTTGCGCGATTGCGACATGGGCAAAGACCTGTGGGTTCTCACAAAAGAGGCTTTCTAGAAGGTCGACTTCAGTCGCATGTACTTGATCTAGCGCCCTCTCGTACTCAGCCAATCCTCTGATTAAGGACAAGATCGCTGGCACGTCTTGAGGCAGGGCAGGTCTTATGGGCATATCCGTAATCTATCTCCCCACGCGAGTTTGCTGATTTTTGGCGTGGGCGGCTACCCTTCACCCATGAAGCTTCGCAGCCTCCTTTGCTGCCGTGGCGGGGTCCAATAACCGGTCCTCCCGTCGCGGGGTTTTGCATCGTCGGTTATAAACAAAAAACCCACGAATCTAAAGGAGCAAGTACTGTGAATTTTCCACAACAACAACCAAGCACGATGTCATATAAACGCTACTCATCTTTTATTCCTATTGATTTAGCCGATAGAACGTGGCCCACAAAGAAGATGACCAAGGCGCCGCAGTGGTGTTCAGTTGATCTACGAGATGGCAACCAAGCCCTCATTGATCCCATGGATACGCCGCGCAAGTTAGCGATGTTCAAATTGCTCGTCAGCATGGGATTCAAGGAAATTGAGGTTGGATTTCCTAGCGCAAGCCAGACCGATTTTGATTTTGTGCGCAAAATTATTGAAGAAGGATTAATTCCCGACGATGTCATTATTCAGGTTTTGACTCAGGCACGAGAGCCGTTGATTCGTCGCACGTATGAATCAATCCGAGGTGCAAAACAGGCGATCGTCCATCTTTACAATTCCACATCCACTTTGCAAAGACGTGTCGTTTTTGGCATGGACAAAGAGGGAATCAAGAAAATTGCAACTGATGCCGCACAGCTCTGCCTTGATTTGGTATCGACTGTTCCGGAGACCAAAATCTCCTTCGAGTATTCCCCCGAGTCTTATACAGGAACCGAACTCGAATATGCGCTCGAAGTTTGCGATGCAGTAAATGATATTTGGAAGCCTACGCCAGAGTGGAAAACGATTCTTAACCTGCCTGCGACCGTCGAGATGGCAACACCAAATGTTTATGCCGACTCAATTGAGTGGATGCATAGAAACCTTAAATATCGTGACAGCGTCATTATTAGCCTGCATCCGCATAATGATCGAGGCACCGGAGTCGCCGCCGCCGAACTTGGATACCTTGCGGGAGCCGATCGAATCGAAGGCACGCTTTTCGGAAATGGTGAACGAACGGGAAATGTTTGTCTTGTTACTTTAGGTATGAACTTAGTCAGCCACGGAATTGACCCGATGATTGATTTTTCTAATCTTGTCGAAGTTCGGCGCACGGTTGAATATGCAAATCAACTTCGTGTGCCAGAACGTCATCCATATGGCGGAGATTTAGTATTTACAGCATTTTCAGGTTCGCATCAAGACGCGATCAAGAAAGGCTTAGAACAATTAGAGAAAGATGCAAAAGAAGCGTCGGTTCCCGTTGAGAAGTTCACGTGGGCTGTTCCTTATTTGCCTATCGATCCCAAAGATGTTGGTCGCTCTTACGAAGCGGTAATTCGAGTTAATAGCCAGTCCGGCAAAGGCGGAGTGGCTTATGTGATGAAGCACGAGCATCACCTTGATTTGCCTCGTCGGCTTCAAATTGAATTCAGCAAAGTCGTTCAATCGAAAACTGATACAGAAGGTGGCGAGGTTCTTCCAGCAGATATGTGGCGGATTTTTGAGGATGAATATCTCCCAACCGATTCTGCGCCGTGGGGAAGATTTAGATTAAAAGGGCTATCGCAACGATCGGTTCTTGATGAGGATGTGCACTTGTCTGTTTCTTTGCTTGACCGAGGAGAAATGCAAGAACTAGTAGGTCAAGGAAACGGTCCGATCGCAGCATTCTGCGCGATACTTCAAGATTATGGCGTCGATGTTCGCGTGCTTGATTATTATGAACACGCGCTCTCGGCTGGTGGAGATGCCAGCGCCGCTGCATATTTGGAGTGTGCGATTGAGGGCGAAGTCTTCTGGGGTGTTGGAATAGATCCCAATACGACAACGGCGGCGCTCAAGGCCGTGGTCTCGGCTATCAATCGCGCTATTCGTTAGCCTCGCCCATTACGGTTGACACATGAGTCTTTACCGTGATCAAGCGGTGGTCCTTCGCACCCAGAAGTTGGGGGAAGCCGATCGTATTATCACGATGCTTACTCGAGAGCACGGTCGTATCAGGGGAGTGGCAAAGGGTGTGCGCCGAACTAAATCCAAATTCGGCGCACGTCTAGAACCTGGTAGTCACGTAGATCTCCAACTTTATGTTGGAAAAACATTTGACACGATTACTCAAGTAGAGGCACTTGAAAATTACGGAGAAGCCGTTACTCATGATTATCAGAGATGGACTATTGCATCTGCAATATTAGAAACCGCAGAACGATTCACGTCGCAAGAACATGAACCGGCGTTGCAAGAATATTTACTCGTTGTATCGGGATTGAAAGCTCTTGCTGAAAGCGCTCATGACCCCTCACTTATTCTTGATGCCTTTTTGTTGAGGTCTCTTGCAATCGGTGGATACGCACCCTCGATGACAATTTGCTCGCGGTGCGAAAAACCTGGCCCTCACAAATATTTCTCTCTCGTTGGCGGTGGAAGCGTTTGTGTTGATTGCCGGCCATCGGCAAGTGCAACGCCGGCACCTGAGACTCTTAGCCTTATGGCTGCTCTTCTGAGTGGTGATTGGGTAAGCGCGGATGCGAGCTCTGGAAAAGTTCGTCGCGAAGCGACGGGACTTGTCGCGGCATATTTACAATGGCATCTTGAACGCGGTTTAAGAAGTCTCCCCTTGGTGGAGCGAGCATGACCCGTCAACCATCTCCTCACCCATCTGGGGCAACGCCGCCCAAACTCTTAGCCAGTCAGATTCCACTTCACATCGCTCTGGTGATGGACGGTAACGGAAGGTGGGCTCAGGCCAGAGGACTACCGCGTACCGCCGGTCACGAAGCCGGTGAGGCAGCGCTCTTTGATGTCGTTGAAGGCGCGATCGAAATTGGAGTAAAAGAAATCAGTGCCTTTGCCTTTTCTACTGAGAATTGGCGCCGCTCCCCAGAGGAAGTGAAATTCCTGATGGGTTTTAATCGTGATGTCATCCGCAGGCGGCGCGATGAGATGAATGAGTTAGGCGTACGGGTTCGGTGGGTTGGTCGCCCAAAAAGGTTATGGAAAAGCGTCATCGATGAACTCCAAAAGGCAGAGGAATTGACTGCCAAAAACAACGTTCTCACTTTGAATATGTGTGTGAACTACGGGGGGAGGAGCGAGATTGTTGATGCAGCAACCGCCCTTGCTCTAGATGTTAAGCGCGGAAAATTGAAGGCTGATGCCATTACTGAGAAAGTATTCGCGAGATACCTTGACGAGCCTGCAATGCGTGACGTAGACCTC
>JAPLBP010000009.1 GCA_026392695.1 Actinomycetota bacterium
CACGACAAGTGCCGGACTTGCAACGACCTGCACAGCGACACGCGTTGCCTGGTACCAAGATGCCGAGTCATATGCCGCACGGGCAACTTTGGTTTCTAAATACCAACTCGGCGGAATTGCGGCGTGGACTCTTGGGATGGAAGATTCAACCGCTATGCAAGCGGTGCGACAGGTGGCAGTTTCCATTGCTCCTGATCTTGTGCTCGCAACTATTTCTACAGATCTGACAAGTGTCGCTTATGGAAATCTCGTAAATGTAAATGGAACTTTTCAGCGGATGGATGGAACTCCGATTGCGGGATTGACTGCGCATTTAGAGATAAAGGCAGCAGGAGAGACCCAATGGCGGGAGATAGGTCAACTCATAAGTAGTGAATCAGGAGCAGTCTCTGTTCCTGTCATTCTGTCGAAAATAACTTCATTGCGTTTCACGACGGAGGCCAGTTGGGAGCGCTCGGCCTCTCAATCAACCGAGCAAGTTATTGAGATAAATCGTTTGATTTCAATCAACGCACCCACCATGAGTTCTGTTGGCGCGACCATCGTGATATCCGGATCTATGCAACCGCTCCAAGCTGACCTGGTTCTTTCCCTCGAGAAGTTTGTCGCAGGTAAATGGATTCAGGTGAGCACTTCTACGACAGATACTCTTGGGCAATTCTCGTTTTCAACCGTAGAAAAAGAGCGTGGGATAAGTCGCTTTAGAGTGACTAACGTCGCCGATGATTTGTTCGAGGCAAGTACCACACCGATCTTTGCAATACTTGTCCTCTAACGGAATTGTTTTGAAAGGGGCGGTGAGTGATGGTCAAGACAGAGGAGAAAGCGGATGAACTTACGCTGCCTTCTTTTCTCATTGATCGACCTTGGGTAACAATTGTTTGGGATGACCCTGTTAACTTAATGAGCTACGTGACTTACGTTTTTGTCACCGTCTTTGGATATTCGAAAGAGCGGGCAACCGAGTTAATGCTCAAGGTCCACAACGAAGGACGAGCAGTCGTGTCAAGTGGTAGTCGAGAAGAAATGGAACGGGACGTGCAGCGGCTCCATGAGTTCGGGTTGTGGGCCACCCTCAGTCACGATGGTGAGAAGTAGTGGTGATCTCTTCTGCGTTTTTGCGTCATGGAGATGGTTCTTTTGTTGCCATGTTTGCAGATACTGAAAAGGAAGTACTTATCAATTTAACCGAACAACTCATCGAAATTCTCGCGGAGAGAGTTGACGCAGTTCACACTGATCCTTTGGCCGCAATGGTGAATATGACCGGCCACGATTCACCGCCTGATGATGATGTCCTCGCTCGGCTATTACCTAACGCATATGCAGACCCAGTGGATTCTGCAGACTTTCGTCGCTTTACTGAAACTGAGCTGCGAAGCAAGAAACGCTCGCATGCTCTCGTTGTGCGCTCCAACTTACTTAATTTGGAAAAATCGACGGTGCGTCTGAATGAAGAATCGGCACAAGCATGGCTTGGAGCTCTCAACGATATTCGATTGGCCCTTGGCGTACGTCTAAACGTGCAGGAACAATCGCATGAACAATTGGAGTTACTCTCACCCGATGACCCGATGCGCGGGGTGTATGCCGTTTACACATGGTTGGGATGGTTACAAGAAAGTCTTGTTCAAGCACTAATGGATGATTTCGACGAAAACGATTCGCACGAGGATGAAGAAGGTTGGGAGATTCAGACCTAATGGCGTTATCGATATCTAAAGAATTTGTTGACGCGATTATCGCTCAAGCGTATGCCGAACTTCCTAACGAATGTTGCGGGGTGATCCTTGGTCCTGCGGGATCGGGAAAAGCGGAAAAACTAAAGCCAATGGTTAACGCAGCGGCATCGCCAGTTTTCTACGAATTCGCACCAGTGGATTTACTCTCCTTGTATCGAGGGCTCGACCATGAGGATGAGGAGATTGTGGTTGTTTATCACTCTCATCCAACCTCCGAGGCCCATCCGTCATCGTCGGATATTGAATATGCAGGCGAACCAGCAGCGCATTACGTGCTGGTTTCTACGCGGGAAGAGATCGCTCCTAACGTGGAATTTCGATCATTTCGCATCATTGATGGCGCAGTAACCGAAGAAGAAGTCCTCATTTCCCCACAGGGCGAATAATTGGAATAATTGCGCCATGACAATTGAGGTTCGAATCCCGACCATTCTTCGTCCTTACACAAAAGATCAAAAGATTGTTAGCGCCCAAGGCGTCACTCTTTTTGAGGTAATTGATGATCTCGAAAAAAACTATCGCGGACTTGCGGATCGATTGATCGAAAACGGAGAACTTCGGAAATTTATCAATGTTTATATTAATGATGAAGATGTTCGTTTTAGCGGTGGTTTAGCTACACCAACCAAAGCTGGCGACTCGATCACAATTCTTCCTGCCGTCGCGGGCGGACAAATCATGGCCTCGAGATAGTCTGCGACTAGGCTTCATACCGTGAGTAACGCCCCCATTGGAATATTTGATTCTGGAGTAGGTGGACTTACCGTCGCGCGATCAATTCTTGATCAACTTCCTAATGAGTCCACACTTTATATTGGCGATACCGCGCGAGGACCTTATGGTCCACGTCCGTTGGCTGAAGTCAGAACTTTTGCTTTAGAGTCACTTGATTTTCTTGTGGATCAAGGCGTGAAGGCCATTGTCATTGCCTGCAATACCGCGAGCGCCGCCATGCTTCGTGATGCGCGCGAAAGATACTCGGTTCCAGTAGTTGAGGTAATTCAACCGGCCGTGCGACGAGCTGTAGCCGCTACTCGAAGTGGTCGCGTTGGTGTAATTGGCACGAGGGCAACAATTGAATCGAAGGCATACTTAGATGCATTTGCTGCAGCCCCCCACCTTGCGATCACATCTGTTGCCTGCCCTCTCTTCGTGGAATATGTCGAGCGAGGTGAAACATCAGGTGAAGCAATCACGGAGATTGCCAGAAGTTACCTAGCCCCATTTATCGCCGATGATGTAGACACGTTGGTTTTGGGATGTACGCATTATCCGTTGCTCACTGGCGTGATCTCCTATGTGATGGGTAACGAGGTTTCACTCGTATCCAGTGCGGAAGAGACAGCCAAGGACTTGTACAGGGTTTTGGTTGAAAATTCACTTTTACGTAAAGCG